>JAYVPS010000092.1:0-7998 GCA_043757225.1 Cytophagales bacterium
ACTACACGCAGCCTTAAAAGGCCGAAAGTTAAGGATTTCGGGGTTGCAATTATAGTTCCAGAATGCCCTCAAACACCTTTTTGGCAGATCAAAGAAAGAAATCTATCAACAGAACGTGCCTTATTGTCTAAAAAAGAAGGTAAATAACTATTCAAGAATATGATTTTGCAATGAATGAGCTTTTGCTTTTGCAACGAACTAGGTAAAACAACGTATGCATGAATGATTTCTTTTCTTTCCTTGTTATTCGTGTTCGCAAGACTTAAAATAATTTAAAATTGATAAACAATCAAAAGGATGAACAAAATTTTTGCCGAACAACTATTTAATACCCATAAAGAATGTCCGAATTGTCCGTCACCAGAAGAAGTGTCGGATGTTTTTGTTGAACTGTTGGGAATTCTCTTTCCAGACCATTCAAAAGTTTCATACAATTCACTTCATGAATTCAAGTTAGCGGTAGAAAATTTTAAGACAAAACTCCATCAGCTTCTTTGCAGAACAGACGATCAGAAAGCAAAAGAAAAGTCCGAACAAATTGTTGCCGACTTCTTTGATCAGTTACCCACAATTCATGCAAAACTCACCGAAGATATTTCAGCCATGTTTAATGGCGACCCCGCTGCAGAAAGCCTTCAAGAAGTGATCCGTACGTATCCTGGTTTTTATGCTATTGCTGCCTATCGCATTGCACATGCGCTGCTTTTGTTAGAAGTAACTGGGATACCTCGCATCATTACAGAACATGCCCACAGTAAAACAGGGATTGATATTCATCCGGGCGCAAAAATTGGTAATCATTTTTGTATCGATCACGGAACGGGCATCGTCATTGGCGAAACTTGTATCATTGGAAATCATGTAAAAATGTATCAAGGCGTTACGTTAGGTGCGTTGAGCATCAACAAGGAAGATGCCATCCGAAAGCGTCACCCAAGCATTCAAGACAATATAGTGCTTTATGCAGGGGCTACTATTTTAGGTGGAGAGACCGTGGTAGGTCATGATAGCGTGATCGGTGGAAATGTGTGGCTTACACGAAGTGTGCCGCCTCATTCAAAAATATACTATCAGGCAAAAATGATCGTGGAGGAGGGAGTCGATAGCACAGATCTTGTAACATTGAAAACTAACGCCAAATGAAATTGATTGACACCATCGGAAATACGCCCATCGTTGAGCTGATGCGCATTCCTGAAAATAAAAATATTAAAATCTATGCAAAGCTAGAAGGCAATAATCCTGGCGGAAGTGTAAAAGATCGAGCTGCTTTTGGTATGATAAAAGGTGCGCTCGACCGCGGGGAAATAAAGCCTGGGGATAAACTGGTAGAGGCCACCAGCGGAAACACAGGAATTGCATTGGCTATGATTGCCAGAATCATGGGTTTAGAAATGACGTTGGTCATGCCCGACAACTCAACACGAGAGCGGGTTTTGGCCATGGAGGCCTATGGTGCAAAAGTAATTTTAACACCTTCAGAAAAAACCATTGAATATTCGCGCGAACTGGCTGAAAAAATGTCAGCCGAAGAAGGATACTTTATACTCGACCAGTTTGCCAATGCCGATAATTATGGAATGCATTTTCGAACTACAGGCCCCGAAATCTGGAAGGACACGAATGGCACCATCACTCATTTTGTATCAGCCATGGGTACAACGGGCACCATCATGGGGGTGTCCCGTTATTTGAAACAACAAAATCCCGCGATTCAAATTGTTGGAACGCAGCCCACCGAAAAATCTAATATTCCCGGCATACGAAGATGGTCACCCGAATTCTTACCAAAAATATTTGAGCCTCATCGTGTAGATCGCATCATCGATGTAAGCGAGCAAGAGGCAACGCTGATGACTCGGAGGCTGGCAAAAGAAGAGGGCATATTGGCGGGCATGAGCAGCGGTGGTGGTCTATGTGCTGCTTTGAAAGTAGCGAGCGAACTTGATTCGGGAACGATTGTCTTTATTTCTTGCGATCGGGGTGATCGCTATTTGAGTTCAACTTTATTTGGCTGAAAAGTCTGTCGGATGCCATTACCTTAATTAGATTAAATTCTTCTAATTGCTTCAGAAGCTTCAATGCTTTTTGATTCAATAATTGGACGGTAACTGTTTCCAATTCTTTGAAACTTTAAACTCAATTAAGATAATAGTTATGGGCTGAAAAGAAACCGTGGCTTAAAATTGAATTACGCCCTCAAACACCTTTTTGGCAGAGCCGATAAGATAAATATTTTGAAATGCGCCTGATTGGCTGACTGTGAACTCAACGGAAAGCTCGCCACCCAAAGTTCGGATGCTTACAGGCGATTGATAGCCAATGAACGAAGATGCTAAAGCGGCTGCGGTTACTCCGGTTCCACAGGAGAGTGTTTCATCTTCTACCCCCCGCTCATACGTGCGCACAAAAATAGTGTTGTTGGGCTGCGTCTCTATGAAATTCACATTGGTGCCCGCTGGTTTATACTTTTCGCTGTAGCGGATTTTCTTTCCTTCCTCTACAACTTCAACAGTTTTTGCGTTTTGCACAAAGTGGATATGATGGGGGGAGCCTGTGTTAATAAAGATATCTCCTTGTTCTTTTATAACCTCGTTCACATCATTCATCTTCAATCGAACATCTCCATTGGCGAGTATCTGTGCGTCATGATCACCATCGTAGGCATTGAATTTTGTTTGATCACCAATGATGCCCAAAGAAGCAGCCATCTTCACAGCTGCCCGACTGCCATTACCACACAAACTGGGCGAGCCATCACTATTAAAATAGGCGAGATTAAAATCTAACGTAGGGTGTTTTTCAATGAGAATAATTCCATCGGCTCCTATACCAAACTTGCGATCACAAATTTTCTCAATTTGATCTTTTGAGAATGAATACTTGCCCGAGCGATTATCGATCAAAACAAAATCATTGCCTGTAGCCTGGTATTTGTAGAAGGGTATAGTCATTGGGTACTGGAGGATTCAGGTATCAGAAATCCTTTTTCATTTCACTTCTTCATAATCCACATAGTCTCCACCTTTAATGGTGCCATTACGTTTTTCTTGCTCCGCCTCAACATTTATAGTGCCTTCCGGTTTGCGGGTTTGCCGTTGATTTTGTTGTGAGGCTGCCCCTGCTCGGAAAAACATACCTCCTACTTTGTAAAACACGTACCCAATTAGGCCAAGGATAATGAAAAACTTCATTGTTAATTTTAATTTTTATGACGAACGACAAAGATAACGGTTTCAAAATCACTTTGAAATGATTCCCATAAACCTTTCAGTCGTTTAAAAAACAAAGGTTATGTAACTAAAATTCATTTTATCAGTAATAAGATACAACTTAGTATCCAAAACCCGCATCTTAACTACATGCTAGAAAACTATCTAAAAATCGCTTTTCGCAGCCTAGTCAAGCAGAAAATCTACACATTTATTAATGTCGTTGGGTTGGCCGTAAGTATCACCGCTTGCTTACTCATTGCACTTTACGTTAAGAATGAGCTATCGTACGATATGTTCTTTCCGGAAGGAGATCGTGTTTATAAAATGACATTGGAACGTAAGTATCCTAATCATAAGACATTCTATGCTGTGGTTCCTCATTCATTTGCCAAGTCAATACAGCAAGATTTTCCGGAGGTAGAACGCGTGATGCACTTGTTCGGACCTAATAAGAACGCTGTTGTGACTTACAAGGTGAGCGATACGGAAATCAAAACATTTGAAGAAAATTACTTTCTTCAGGCCGACTCTTCATTCTTTTACTTTTTCGATATCGAACTAATAAAAGGCGATAAAAAGACAGCGCTTGCAAGTGCCAATCAGGTCATTGTTTCTGAGGCTGTTGCTGAAAAATATTTTGGAAAAGAAGATCCAATCGGAAAAATAATTGGTGGCGATTTTGGAGACATGAAAGTTACTGCCGTTTTTAAAAACTTACCGGTGAACACTCATTTGCGCTTTGATTTTATGGGTTCTTTGGCAGGGCCGCAGTTCAATAAGTTTATCAATCATGAAAACTACACCAGCTTCGACTCGCACACGTATGTAAAATTAAGACCAGGCTCAGATGTAAAAACATTGGAAGCTAAGTTTCCTAAAATGGTAGATACTTATGCGGCAGGCCACATCGAACATGATCTTGGAAAATCATGGGAAGACTACAAGAAAGCAGGAAATGGTTATCGCTATTTTTTGCAACCGCTAAAATCCATTCATTTAGACCCTACGAATATCGAATTTACCATTACGCCAAGTGGCAATATCAAATATGTATACATTCTCTCATTTATTGCCTTACTTATTTTAACGATTGCTTGTATCAATTTTATGAATCTCGCAACAGCGCGTTCTGCTGAGCGCGCCAGAGAAGTAGGGGTGCGAAAGGTAATGGGATCCCTGAAGAATCAGCTAGTCGCACAATTTTTAACAGAGTCAATTTTGCTTTCATTAGCAGCAACCTTTCTGGCAGTTATTATCGCGATCTTGATTCTTCCCGCATTCAATAACCTGATTGAAAAGCAACTCCACTTTATTTTTAGTTTGGATGTAATTGTAGGTCTGACCGCAATTGCGTTTTTGGTCGGCACCCTGGCCGGATTGTACCCTGCTTTTGTATTAAGCAGTTATAACCCGGTGGTAGTTATGAAAGGTAACTTTTCAGGCAACACAAAAGGCATCTGGCTGAGAAATGGTTTAGTGGTTTTTCAATTTATGATTTCCATTTTATTGATTGTTGGGACAATGGTAGTGGAACAGCAAATGAAATTTATGCAAAATAAAGATCTTGGCTTTGACAAGCAGCAAGTGCTAATGGTAGAGCGTGCTTTTGTATTAGAGAAAAAGACAGAATCATTTATTGAGCAAATCAAGCTGATGCCCGAAGTTGAATCTGCTGCCGGTACCAGTTCAAGAATTGGCAATCGTGATGACGTTTTTGGAGATCAATTTAAACCTGAAGGATCAAACGAAATTCTCACAGTAAAATCAATGGTTATTGACAATGCCTTCGCAAATGTCATTCGTTTTGAATTAAAAGATGGTGAGTTTTTTGCCAAAGAAAGGAACGACTCGCTTTATATTCTATTGAATGAAACTGCTGTAAAGACAATGGGAGTTACAGATCCTGTTGGGAAAAGACTTTCAAGCGTTCAACAAAACAATGACAACACCACAATTACCAAACTCTTTACCGTGTTAGGTGTCGTCAAAGATTTTCATTTCCAATCATTGCGCGATGAAATCACACCCTTAGTTATTTATTCTCAGGAAGCTTTCGGTCGCGAGAATAATGGTTTTGTTGCCATACGGTTAAAAGCCGGAACTCTCACACAAGCTATTCCCAAAATTGAAAGCAAATGGAAAGAGTTTATGCCGGGGCAACCTTTCAAATATGAATTTCTCGATGATAATTTAAATCAAGGATATGCAGAAGAGCAGCGCTCCGGTAAAGTGTTTTCTTTTTTCTCAGGGCTTGCGATTATCATTGCCTGCGTTGGGCTGTTTGGTCTATCTGCTTATACCACAAGTTTGAGGACTAAAGAAATTGGGATCAGAAAAGTATTGGGGGCTTCCGTTGCAGGAGTAATCCTATTACTTTCGAAAGACTTTACCAGATTGGTAGTAATTGCTTTTGTGTTATCTGTTCCACTTGCTTGGTGGATGATGAGTGAGTGGTTGGTTAGCTTTGCTTATAGAATCAACTTGGGAGTAAGTTCCTTTCTGATCGCTGGCGCAATAGCACTATTGATTGCTTGGCTCACGGTGAGCTATCAATCGATTAAAGCTGCCATTGTAAATCCCGTGAAGTCCTTAAAGAGTGAGTAATATTAATCTCCTCAAATCTCCTTTTGCCGTAGAAAAGTAACCTCGGATTTTTGGTCATCAATATGAACGACTAAGACTGACTCGCTACCAACCATAATTCAAGAAAATGTGTTTCCTGAAAATTATTTTGGAACAATGTTCTTTAAAGAAGACCATGAATTTCCAGCGTTAAAGATTTTCATAATCTTTTCTAGGTTTTGGGAAAGACTGAACTGTACTAAAAAACAGATCGACCAAGTTGCTATTTAAAAACTTTCGTTACTTGCTAGGCCGAAGGGCGGCACGAAGCATCACTATTGCTGTATAAATGATAACTGCAATGATCAGCCATTTAAGAACATCCATGGGTAGCGATTTGACAAGAAAAGCAGCGACTAAAACTGCAAACACTCCCGCTATCGCGATGGCAAACGAAGCCCTACGATTATAGGCTCCTTCTTTTATAAATTTCAATGATGCTACCGGCATTAAAAATGCACATGAACCCATCATGATTGGAAATGCTACCGCAGGCGACATCCCTAATGCAAATACCAATGCCATACAGGGTGCGTAAAGTCCGATCCCTGCCGTCATCAATGCGCCTAAGATAAAGTTCACCACAACTGCAAGCACAAGTTTACTTCCTTCAAGTCCAATTGCTTCTCCGCCCCCTCCAATCCATTCCAAATTTCTGGCCACTATGAAACCAGCCGTTATTAGGAGAGCAATGCCCATAGTCAATCGGATTTTCTTTTCCGATAATTTTGAAACAATACCCGCTCCTAATACTGCACCAGCGCCTGAGGCTGCCAGCATGAGTACTAATGTGAGTGGCTCTACTTCAACAATCTGAATAAAAATGATTGCTTGTACTACGGTGGGAATAGCATTGGCTACATTAAGGGTTCCGGGAATAAGACGATCCTCTGACTGTCTCATAAATTTGAACATAGCAGTTTCTATTGCGAATGAGCCAATGCCTAGGGTGTCAAAGAAATTGCCCACAAAGCCTATGAGCCCTGTCTTTGCCCAACTATTATTTTCAAGATTCGCTTTGTGTTTTAAAACATCTCGCGTTAGAACAATACCAATCCAGATGGCAAGAACTATGAAAACAACCCAAATAACACTAATCATCTTTTATCATTTCATTATGCCGCAAAGAATAGCAAAATTTTCTTATCTTAGTAACCTTCCTTCAAAATTTGTGACGATGGAAAGTTACCCAAGCATTTTCAACGATGTTATTGGCCCTGTGATGAGGGGTCCTTCCAGTTCTCATTGTGCCGCATCCTTACGTATTGGCAGGTTATGCCGAGACCTGATGTATGGAGACATTAAAGAAGTTTATATTGAATTTGATCCCAATGGTTCGTTGGCAACAACGCATAAAGGTCAGGGGTCAGATATGGGATTGTTTGGTGGATTTCTAGGGTGGGAAGCTTATGATGACCGTCTCCCTGATTATTTAAAGGCAATAGATGCTGCTGGAATAAAAATCAAAATAGCGATTCATCCAATTGGCGCAACTCACCCGAATACATATAAAATTACCTTAAAAAATAATAAGGAAACGCGATCGATTATTGCGCTTTCCACTGGTGGCGGAATGATTCAGGTGATTGAAATTGATGGCGCACCTATTTTAATGGCTGGAGATTTTTACGAAACCTTGATCTATACAACCTCTGCCGAAACGGTTGTAAATTTTCTTAAAGGATCATGTGAGTTTGATGAAATAAAAATTCACCATGGTGACTCCATTTTTGTTGAGGTTAAATCAAACCAATTTTTATCACCTGGAATCTGTGAAGAGTTGATCAATATGGGAGGGGTTTTAAATATTAAAAAATTGTCTCCAGTGCTTCCCGTGCTCGGACGTAAGGGTATGAAGGTTCCATTTATCACCGCTGCAGAAATGTTGGAATACAACCAAGACAAAAATATTTCGCTCTGGGAATTAGCTGTTCATTATGAAAGCGCTCGAGGAAATATTTCGGCAGATGAAGTCTTTGAAAAGATGAGGGCTATCGTAGCCATCATGCAAAATGCAATTGAGGTAGGATTGAAGGGCACCACCTATGCTGATCGAATTTTAGGGCCGCAGTCAGTGAATTTCAGTCAGCAGATGAAAAGGAAAACCCTAGTGGAAGGGGATGTGCTAAATCACGTGATCTTGTACACCTCTGCTATGATG
>JAYVPS010000093.1:0-2152 GCA_043757225.1 Cytophagales bacterium
GCAACTTACACCCATGTTGGAAGGATTGATGCGGGGTTATGCGGTGGTTTCCATTAATTACCGCATGAGTGGCGAGGCTTTATTCCCTAATAACATCAACGATGTGAAAGCTGCCATCCGTTGGATACGCGCCAACGCAAAGCAATATTATTTTAATCCCCATAAGATAGCTGCGTGGGGCGGTTCGGCTGGTGGAAATTTATCTTCCCTTGCAGGAACTTCAGGAGATGTGAAGACACTCGATGATTTAAGTTTAGGAAATAGCAATCAATCAAGTCGATTGCAAGCTGTAGTCGATTGGTTTGGTCCGACTGATTTCTTAATGATGGATCCTCAATTGACCGAGACTGGGAATGGCAAGCCAGATCACAATGAAGCCAATTCACCAGAAAGTCTTGTGTTAGGAAAAAAGATTACAGAAATACCCGAAAAAGTAAAAGAAGCAAATCCTGAAACCTACATTACCCGCGATGATCCACCCTTCTTGATAGAACATGGCACAAATGATCATCTTGTGCCAACTCAACAGTCTATTAATTTTGCGAAAAAACTTGAAACAGTTTTAGGCAAAGAAAAAGTCACGCTGGTGTTGCTAGAGGGCAGCAAGCATGGCGGGCCAGCGTTTCAGACTCCGGAAAATTTAAAGTTAGTAGTTGCCTTCCTGGATGCTTACTTGAAATAAGCGGATGGCTGCGGAAGAATTTCCATTGGACTATAAATCAAAACTGACTTCAACTCATTATGGAGTAATCTTGATTTGTTTCCTGATGAATATGTGTGATGGCATGAATGTAATGGTACTCTCATACACCGCCAATTCCATTACGTCAGCATGGACTATAAATCCATCCAGTTTTGGAATTGTTTTTAGTGCCGGATTATTAGGCATGGCTTTGGGTGCGATGTTATTGGCATCAAAGGCCGATGTCATCGGGCGCAAGCCAATGATTCTATTGTGTGCCCTGTGGATGGGCGTGGGTTCTTTTATTACAGCGTATACACTTTCCATAGAGCAATTAATCTTTTTGCGATTCTTTACTGGCATTGGTATTGGCAGTATGCTGGCTTGCACTTCCACTCTTGCTTCGGAATATGCACCGGCACAAACAAAAAATTTCTGGGTGAGTTTCACCATGTCAGGCTATCCAGTTGGCGCGGTACTTTCAGGACTTGTGGCAACTAAACTGATTGCGCAGTACGGATGGCCTTCCCTTTATATTTTTTCTGGGATCGTTACGCTATTAACCATTCCTTTGGGATATCTTTTTTTAAGAGAGTCCATCGATTTTCTTTTTAAAAAGCAACCCAAAGAAGCTCTGCAAAAAGTGAATTCAATTTTAGTAAGCATGAAGTTAGTAAGTATTTCAACGCTGCCCTCCATTGAACAAAAGCAAGCAAAGACAAACGTAACGCTGCTTTTCACTGCCAATCAAAAGAATGCCACCATCCTCACCTGGACTGCGTTTCTTTTGTGCTTCGCTGCATTGTATTTTCTTACAAGTTGGATACCCAAGTTGGCTTCTATTACCGGGCTATCAACTTCGCTTTCCATCTATGCAGGGATACTTTTTAATCTTGGAGCTTTTGTCGGCATTATTACACAAGGCTATCTCTCTGCAAAGTTCGGATTACGAAAAGTGATTTGCTTTTTTTTATTGGCCACTGCCCTGCTCATGGTTCTTTTCGGATTGTTTACAGGCACAGCACTTACCTTGATAGTGTTCGGCTTCATTGGATTTGGAATTCAAGGCGGCTTCATCGGATTATATTCTGTAGCAGCTCGCATTTATTCCACCGAGATTCGGAGTACGGGTATCGGGTGGGCAATAGGCTTTGGAAGATTAGGCGCCATCATCGGACCTTTAGTGGGTGGCATATTGATCAGTAGTGGCTGGTCGGTAAGCTTAAACTTTATCGCCTTTGCTGTACCACTTGTATTAGCCGGAATGGCAACACTTTTTATCAAAGCACCTGATCTTACCTAAGAATATGAAAAGAGAAGTAATATGGGATATTGCTCACCTTGCTCACGTAGAGTTGTACACGCCCAAATTAGAAGAGAGCACTCGCTTCTTTACGGATTTAATGGGAATGTCGGTGAGCGGAACAAAAAATGATTCCGTTTACTTGCGCGCATACGATGACTACGAAC
>JAYVPS010000094.1:0-28850 GCA_043757225.1 Cytophagales bacterium
TGCCTTTTTTGTTTTAAAAACAAATTGGTGGGCTTCCCATAGGCTAAAGCAATAATCCGCAGAAGCTGCCGGAACGTGTTTATATATTAATTGCCTTACTTTCTCAATTTCCATAAGAGCATCTCCAAAAACCCTCGCCAGTCAATCCTTGCGAGGAAAGAATTCTGATGGCAATCGAGGAAAAAAATCCCCTTTTTTCAATACAAAGGATTGCTTTCCCGCACCATGCCGGATTCACAATTATGCAAGCGTTTTTAGAGATGCCTAAAAATAAAAAAAAAGGCTTTATCGCTAAAGCCTTCTCTGAGGATCTCTAATAATTTAGAGATAACGACTTACTTCTTTACTGGCTTAGCTACAGCAGCAGCAGCAATTGAATCAGCCATTGCAGTTGAGTCAGCTTTTGCTTTAACAACAGCTTCAGCAGCAGCAACAGTAGCAGCAATTGAATCAGCCACTCTGGTTGAATCAGCTTTTACTTTAGCTTCGTCCACTTTTTTGCCACCGCAAGCAACCATTGCTACTGCAAAGCCACAAACGACAACAGACGCGATAAATTTTTTCATAGTTTATAAGGTAATTAAATTTCGCGCGAAGATAGGCAGAAGAGATTGAATAAGAAGCTATTAACCAAAAAAAATTGCAGACCATGAAAAAAATGGCAAAAAAGGCGACCACCAAACGTTTGCAGCTATTTTTTTCTAAAAAATAGGCGAATCGGCACTCCTTCAAAGTCAAATTTTTCCCGCAATCGGTTCTCTAAAAATCGCTGATAGGACTCCTGAATATACTGGGGTAGGTTGCAAAAGAAAGCAAACGATGGCGACCTTGCCGATACCTGGGTAATGTATTTTATTTGAATATGCTTGCCTTTAATGGCCGGAGGCGGATAATGTACAATTTCCGGAAGCATGGCATCATTTAACTGTGAGGTTGGCACCTTCTTAGTTTTGTTATTATACACCAGCACCGCTTTTTCTATTACCTGAAAAACACGCTGTTTGGTAAGCACCGAAGCAAAAATAATTGGAATGTAAGTGATGGGTGCTAATTTCTCCATCATATCCTTTTTGAAGGTTTCAGCTGTTTTGCTGTCTTTCTCAATTAAGTCCCACTTGTTCACCATTATTACAATGCCCTTGTTTTGTTTCTGCGCCAGCACAATAATATTTACATCTTGGGATTCTAATCCCCGCTCGGCATCTACCACAACAATACATACATCGCTTTCCTCCAATGCACGTAGAGCACGCAACACCGAATAGAATTCAATGTCTTCTTTTACTTTGCCTTTTTTGCGAATACCGGCAGTGTCAATCAAAATAAAATCGTTGCCAAACATTTTGTAGCGCGAGTGGATGGCATCCCGTGTGGTACCTGCCTCTTCCGTTACAATGCTGCGCTCTTTACCCAACAGCATATTCAGGAAAGACGATTTCCCTGCATTTGGCCTACCTACAATAGCAATTTTCGGAATGCCCGCATCGGGATCTTCCGGATCTTCACTCGGAAATATTTTGACCAGGTCATCAAGCAACTCACCAGTACCAGAACCATTTTCGGCTGAAATCGTGTACACTTCCCCCATATTGAGTTCGTAAAACTCAAATGCCTCGTGCGTTTTGGTTGGTGTATCGGCTTTATTGGCAACCAGAAATACGGGCTTCTTAGACTTACGAATTACTTGTGCAAACTCTTTGTCGTATCCTGTGAGACCATCTTTGCAATCTACCATAAAGATGACAGCCGTAGCTTCTTCCAGCGCAATCTCCACCTGCTTTCTTATGCCCGATTCAAATTTATCATCTGAACCGACTACATACCCACCCGTATCGATAACTGTAAAAAATTTATTAGTCCATTGGGCATAGCCGTAGTGACGATCTCGTGTAACGCCAGACATGTTATCCATAATGGCCTGTCGTTGTTCTACTAACCGATTAAAGAAAGTAGACTTTCCTACATTCGGCCTTCCCACAATTGCTATAATATTCGCCATGTTTTCCTTTAATGTTCAATGTGTAAATTCTCAATGATAGTGGCTAATTGAATCATTGATTAATTATTCCAAATATCCAAAGTGCTTAAGCTTTAGCTTTTGTTTCCTCCAATTGTCGGCAACTTTCACATGTGTTTCCAAGAATATTTTTTTGCCGAAGAATGATTCCATACTCTGGCGAGCCTCTGTACCCACTTTCTTTAATGAACTTCCACCTTTGCCAATTAGAATTCCCTTCTGCGAATCACGCTCCACATAAATAGTAGCACGAATCCGGATGATGGTTTCTTCCTCTTTAAATGACTCGATTCCTACTTCTGCACTGTATGGAATTTCCTGATCGTAGTTCGTAAAAATTTTTTCACGGATCATTTCCGAAGCAAAGAAACGCTCGCTGCGGTCAGTCAGGTCATCTTTTGGATAGTAGCCTGGATGTTCAGGTAAATATTTTTTTATAGCAGGAAGCAGTTGATCTACATTCTCACCTGTAAGAGCCGAAACGCAAATGATTTCTTTGGCCTTCACTAAACTTTTCCAATAGTCCATTTTATCTTTTGTCTGCGAACCTTTTGCCAAATCGCACTTGTTGATGATTAGGAGAATCGGGGTTTCGATAGTTTGAAAGCGTTGAAAAAGAGGCTCATCATATTTTTCGTCCAATTCAACAATCAGCAAAATGAGATCCGCGTCTTCCAGTGATACTTTCACATAGGTCATCATGGCATGATGAAGTTCGTATTTCGGCTCCAGTAAACCGGGCGTATCCGAGTAGACAATCTGAAAGTCATCGCCATTCAATATCCCCATAATCCTGTGGCGTGTGGTTTGGGCTTTTGAAGTGATGATCGAAAGATTTTCACCTACCAGCTTGTTCATAAGGCTGCTCTTGCCTACGTTGGGCTTGCCTACAATGCTAACGAAACCAGATTTGTGTGGGGAGGACATGGAATATATTTAAAACTAAAAAACCCCATAAGCGGGGTTTTTGTGCTTGTATCGGGGACAGGACATTAAATTTTGCCAATCACTGACTACTAAAACGACTTAATAACGAGCAAAGGTAGTCAAAAGAAGGGTGAACAAAAATTAAATGATAATCAGAAATTATCAGAAATGATCATTCATTCATCACAACAGAAATTTGGAAACCCTCCGTCAGTAAGATCAAAAGGTTCATCGACAACAGGAAAATTTGATTAGGTATTTTTAGGAGAAGGAATTGTTTTATCGCCTAAGTCGATCAGATGGAATAGCTTGTTCATCCCATTTCTTGCAGTAAAAATATAAAGAGACAGAAGCTCCAATTATTACGAGTAATGCAATTAAGTTTTTCATAGGAGAATTTTTTTAACAACAAGAATTATTAAGACCCTCGGTTTCGTTGGTTTCTTTATCTTCTTGTCAGTTTTCGCCATGCCCATACCATACCTTTTACGGACAGCGCAAGAATGCTTGTAATTCCTATTGCTGCAGTAATAGCTAGAAGTATTGTTTGAATTAAGCTGAGGTTCATCAAGTAGTAATTAACTTATTATTAGGGATTTCCATTTTACTTGTAGCCATAAAAATCCCCTTGAAGTTATCATTGCCAATCCGAGCAAACTAAAACCTATTACGCAGGTGAGCAACATGCCGAGTGCGAAAGAAAAAGTGAAATCATGAGGATGCTCTAAGAATTCTGATTCATTCCTATGACGTGAAATACTCTTAATCAACGTTAGTATATTTTGTGACTCGCGCATTATTTCCAAATGTTGCTAACGTTATGATTCCTGACTGCCATATTATTTGGATTAAAATTTATCCCCAATAGTATGTCAGATTTCAATGGCAGTCAACGGGGTTTTTCCCGTATTTTAAAAATTAGATTAAAAAAATCCCTAGATCAAATTTCGATCTAGGGATTTTAACCAAACTCAAAAAGGATTATTGAAGGCTAGCTAAATTAAAAAGAGACCGTTAGTTGACGGTCTCTTTTGGTTTCGTAGCGGGGACAGGACTCGAACCTGTGACCTTTGGGTTATGAGCCCAACGAGCTACCAACTGCTCCACCCCGCGATATTGGATGGCAAAAGTAGAATTTTAAGGGCGAATAACCAAATAAGAATTATTCAACCCAATTTGATATTAGCGAGAGTAAAGCGAGAGTCAATTCCCAATACCGGAAATTAATAGCTCTGTTTAATGCAATTTTTCAGATCTAATAAACTTTTCAGATTCTATTTAAAAGTCTAAACCATTGATTTGAGGTTTCCAAGGCCATTTCTTGCTAGCCTCATCCCCTGACGATAATAACGGTTTTCTTTTGAAGCCTCTTGGCATAACTGTTGAAACTAGGTCAAGAAATTAGTCAACAGATGAAAACTTTTCTTTCCATCTCTCTTATAAAATTGTTGTTGATAAGTAGCCTTTCCTTCACCAGCCTATTTGATCAATGCATTGATCATGTAACGGCTCTGCAAGAGGGCAATACTTTTATTTTAAAGGCATCGCGAAAATTCAAAGGAGCTGATGTGGACGTGCTTTCTTCTAGTGGTTATCTGGTAACATCCCAAAAGCTTAACAGGCACAAATTGATAATCGATTTTAGCAAAGTGCAAAAGGGCACATATCGAATCAAAGTAAAGAAAGGGTCAAGTGAGCAGGAGTTTAGATACATAAAAGACTAAAAATGATAAAAAAAGCATTTCATCTTTTAGTTTACTTGCTCTTTTTCCTTCGTGTGGGAAATTAAGAAAAGTCCGGCAAAGGTGATTATCCCATTGATAATCAAAATCTCAATCCCGATTTTATAGCCGTTAAACCACGCCACGGAGTTGGTACTTAGCAGATACGAAAGCAATGGGGCAATAACGCAAACGACTGGTACGAACTTCCCCTTTATTTTATACTTGGTAAATACTCCAAAAGAGAACAATCCCAACAATGGGCCATAGGTGTAGCCCGCAATATTCAACACAGCGTCAATCACAGACTTTTCATTCAATTCTTTGAAGACGAGTATGATGATGAGGAACAATATAGAAAATCCCACATGCACAATAAATTTTTGCCTTTGCTTCACCGCTTCGGTTTTGTTTTTGAATTGAAGAAAATCAATGCAAAAAGAAGTCGTTAATCCTGCCAAAGCTGAATCGGCACTCGCATATGAAGAGGCCGTTATACCCAATAAAAATAAAATTCCAACAAGCGGGCCAAGCTCATTAAAAGCCAAGCGCGGATAAAGTTCATCGGACAAAGCAGGTACATCTAACCCTTTTTGTTTGCTGTAGATGTAAAGCAAGGCACCGAGCGTTAAGAAAAGTAAGTTAACAATCACCAACGTTAAGCTGAACCAAAACATATTTTTTTGCGCATCACCCAAAGTCTTACACGTAAGATTTTTTTGCATGATTTCCTGGTCTAACCCGGTCATAGCAATAGCGATGAAGGCGCCACCAAGAAATTGTTTTGGAAAAAAGAGTGTTGAATTTACGTCATCAAAATGAAAAATTTGAGAGAAGCCATTGGCCTGAATAGCACCCACCATATCCGAAAAAGAAAAATTCAATTTCGAGGCAATTTCCCACACCGTAACGACTACAGCGGTGACTAAGAAAAGTGTTTGAAAAGAATCTGTCCATACGATGGTCTTTATTCCACCTTTAAAGGTGTAAACCCAAATCAATGCAATGGTAGTAGCCACCGTTACAAAAAATGGAACTCCCCAGGCATCAAATAAAAATAGCTGTAATACCGTAGCCGCTAAAAATAATCGCAAAGAAGATCCAATGGTGCGTGAAACTAAAAAGAAGAACGCACCTGTTTTGTATGAGATGGTATCGAACCGTTGCTCGAGATACGTGTAAATGCTTATCACATTCAATCGATAATATAACGGCATCAACATGCCTATGATTACCCAGTAACCTAGCAAATAGCCAAGCACAACTTGAAAATACGCAAAACCTATTTTGCCAACATTCCCAGGCACTGAGACAAAAGTTACACCTGAGAGTGAAGAGCCGATCATACCAAAAGCAACCAAGTACCAAGGTGATTGTCGGTTGCCCGTAAAAAAAGTTGTACTATCAGCTCCCTTTGAGGTAAAGTAGGAGATGGCAATAAGTGCCAGAAAATAGGTAGTGAGAATGGAGAGAACCAGAATGGCTGACATCAATATTTTTTTTAAGATCGGAAAACTACGTTAAGTTGTGAAGAATAAAAATGGAAACCCCTATTGTGAGGCTGTTTGGGTAGAACATGGGCTGGAGACAGCTGAAGCAATCCCCCCTTAGTAACACCAATCTGTATAGGATTTCTTCATTCCTGCACGCTTTCCATACTTCATTCGCAATGACGGATTCTTTTTTTTATTTTTGTACCCAACATCGGACAAAAGCAGAATGACATCTACGCTAGAAAAAGAGTTGACAGATTTATTGGAGGCCATTGAAATTACGGATGTAAAGAACTTGGTTGTTTACAACGATGACTTCAATACGTTTGAGCATGTGATCGCAACGCTAATAAAAGTGTGTAACCACTCGCCCGAGCAGGCCGAACAATGTACCTGGTTAATTCATCACAAAGGAAAATGTACTGTTAAAAATGGTTCTTTTGAAGAACTCCGGCCGATGCGCGAGGCTATCTGTGAAGTGGGCATTGGCGCTAAAATCATTTAGTATAAAAAACCATTCGTGGAATATCCTTCTAAGCTGATCGAAGATGCGGTGAACGAAGTTTCCAAGCTTCCCGGCATAGGAAAGAAGACAGCTTTGCGTTTGGTGCTACACCTTGTAAGGGAGAACGAAAATCAAACCTTTGCCTTGACCGAATCACTTAATAAGCTCCGTGCGAATATCAAGTATTGCAAAACCTGTTTTAATATTTCAGACAGCGATGTGTGTGGCATTTGTTATAGCCACAAACGGGATAAGCGTTTGATTTGTGTGGTAGAAGAAACGAAAGATGTCATGGCCATTGAAAACACGGCACAATATATTGGGGTCTATCATGTACTGGGTGGCGTCATCTCGCCCATTCATGGAATAGGCCCATCTGATTTACAAATTGAGTCGTTGATTCAGCGTGTGAGCAAGGATAAAGAAGTGAAAGAAATTATTTTAGCCCTCAACCCTACCATGGAAGGCGACACAACTAGTTTTTATCTCCACAGAAAGTTGCAGGCTTTTTCTGTCAAGGTCACTTCCATTGCTCGTGGTGTACCTATGGGTGGTGATCTAGAGTATGCTGATGAGATTACCCTTGGGAGAAGTATTACAGCACGAATACTCTTTAGTTAATTCATTTTCCCTCAAAAACTTTCAGTCTCCTTTTTTTCTTGCCCGTGGAATGATAAATAACTTTCTTTGCTGCTCAATTTAATAACAACACTTAAATCAACATGAACCACCTTTCTGATCGTATTAACGCTATTGAAGAATCTGCAACCTTGGCGATGGCTGCTAAAGCACGCGAGTTCAAAAGCCGAGGCATTGATGTTATAAGCCTCAGTTTGGGCGAGCCCGACTTTAAAACCCCTGTACACATATGTGAGGCCGCAAAGAAAGCCATTGACGAAGGGAAATATTTTTCTTATCCTCCTGTTGCCGGCTACCAAGATTTGCGTGAAGCATTGGCCGCGAAATATCAAAAAGAAAATAACGTGCCTTACAAGGCAGAAAATATTGTGGTCTCTAATGGAGCCAAGCAGTCGATTGCCAACGTGATGCTGGCGTTGCTTAATCCGGGCGATGAAGTCATTGTATTTGCACCCTACTGGGTAAGCTATGATGCATTGGTGCGGTTGGCTGAGGCCACCCCTGTGATTGTAAGTGGAACGTTGGAAAATGATTTTAAGGTTACCGCACAACAAGTAGAAAAAGCGATCACCCCTAAGACACGCGCCCTTATTTTTTCCTCACCCTGCAACCCAACAGGTTCTGTATTTTCAAAAAAAGAATTGGAGGCTATCGCGGCCGTGGTGTTGAAGCACCCTGATTTGTTGGTAATAGCAGACGAAATATATGAGCATATCAATTTTATTGGCGACCAGACCAGTATGGCTTCCCTTCCGGGGATGATGGAGCGTACAATAACTGTAAATGGCTTTGCAAAAGGCTTTGCCATGACTGGCTGGCGAGTTGGCTACATTGCTGCGCCTAAATGGGTGGCTGATGGAAGTAACAAAGTTCAAGGCCAGATTACTTCTGCTAACTGCTCAATCGCTCAACGCAGCGCATTGGCTGCTATAACGGGTGATTTAGCTCCTACAAAAAAAATGGTTGAAGAATATCGCAAGCGGAGAGATATCGTTTATAAACTTTTGAAAGAAATACCTGGCGTAAAAGCTAACTACCCACAGGGTGCATTTTATTTCTTCCCAGATGTAAGTGCTTACTACGGAAAAAAAGATGGTGACAAAGTAATCAAGAACGGTGATGACTTTTGCTTTTATATGTTAGAGAAAGGTCGTGTCTCATTGGTGCCCGGTGGCGCTTTTGGCGATGAGAATTGTGTAAGGCTATCCTACGCAGCTTCTGAAAAAGAGTTGGTTGAAGCGATGGAGAGGATGAAGGAAGCATTGGCTAATTTAGTATAAAACACACTTAATGCTCAAAGTTTACTAAAACTTGTAGCTTTAAGCTTCCACATCCAACCCTTTTCTTAAAATTAAGGAATGAATTCTCCGGAAAAAATATTCAACTCGTTTACAAAATTGAATGTTCTCATCATTGGAGATGTAATGTTAGATAGTTATATCTGGGGAGTCGTAGATCGCATTTCACCGGAAGCCCCTGTGCCGATCATTAATGTTCACAAAAAAGACTTTAGGTTGGGAGGCGCGGCTAACGTGGCGCTTAACATTCTTGCACTCGGAGCAAAGCCCATTTTGTGCGCGTTGATTGGCCAAGACGAAGACGGAAAAAAATTGCTTCTGCAGCTAGATGAAAAAAAAATCTCAAAGGAAGGTATCGTCATTAGTCAGCACCGGCCCACAACTGTGAAGACCCGGATCATTGCCAGTAACCAACATGTGGTGCGTGTAGATGATGAATCTGATAAAGTAATCAATCAGGAAGAAGAAAACCTTTTGTTGAAAAAAATTGAAAAGCTCTTGCCGCAATGCCAAGTAGTAATTTTTGAAGACTATGATAAAGGCGTATTGAATGCTTCGCTGATTGAGAAAACTGTAGCCCTTGCCAAAGAAAATAATATTCCAACTGTAGTTGATCCAAAAAAAAGAAATTTTCTCGCTTACCAGGGTGTAACGCTATTTAAACCCAATCTGAAAGAATTGCGCGAAGGTTTAAAAATGGAAGTTGATGCAAATAATCAAGAGCTCGTTGAGAAGGCCGTTACCGCTTTAAAAGGAAAACTGAAAACTGAAGGAGTTATGGTGACTCTCTCTGAGCATGGCGTGTACATGGACTTCCAAAAGCAAAAAATAAAAATCCCTGTGCATGCTCGCGAGATAGCCGATGTATCAGGTGCTGGCGATACCGTGGTGAGTATTGCAGCTTTGTGCGTTGCCCTTAAGCTTAATCCGGCTACCATAGCCGCTCTTTCTAATTTGGGTGGTGGTTTGGTTTGTCAGCATGTGGGGGTAGTGCCAATCGATCGCGAAGAACTTTTAGAGGAAGCAAAAACAATCTTCTGATCATAATTAAGATAAACGAGCAGAGTAATATGCTCTGTTCTTAGCCATTCAACCTTCTATTCTTTCATTCACGGAATAGCACCAACCCAAGGCAGAATTCTTTTGTTAACTTTCGTGTACCTAAATTTTTACTAATGAAAAACCTGCTTTTCCTGGCGGTCCTCTTGGGGATGACCACTTATACGCACGCCCAAGTTGCTTCCAGTATAGACCCTCAATATTTTAGTAAACTCAAATGGCGTAACATTGGTCCGGCTAGGGGCGGGCGTTCTCTTGGCAGTTCGGGTAGCTCGGGCCGACCGAATGAATATTATTTTGGCGCCACTGGTGGTGGCCTTTGGAAAACTACAGACGGTGGTCAAGAATGGGCCGCTGTAACGGACGGTCAGATTTCGAGTTCATCGATTGGCGCGGTAGCTGTTGCTGAAACGAACCCCGATATAGTATACATAGGTGGTGGCGAGACTCAACTCCGTGGAAGCATTACGCAAGGCGATGGCGTTTATAAAACAGTTGATGGTGGAAAAACCTGGAGGCATATTGGCTTAAGAGAAACTCAAGCCATTGCCCGTATTCGGGTTCATCCTACCAACCCTGATGTGGTGTATGTGGCAGCACTCGGTCATCCTTATGGGGATAATGAAGAACGGGGTGTGTTTCGTTCTATAGATGGCGGCAATACATGGAGAAAGATTTTGTACGTGAGTCCCAAAGCAGGTGCTGCTGATTTAATCATTGATCGCACTAATCCGAAAATAATTTATGCCACCACTTGGCAAGTATATCGAAGGACATGGAAAATGTGGGGCGGTGGCCCTGATTGTAAATTGTGGAAATCAGAAAATGGCGGTGATACTTGGATCGATTTAACTTCCAATCCCGGAATGCCTGCAGCCCCTATTGGAAAAATCGGCATTACAGTTTCTCCAGTCGATAACAAACGACTTTGGGCTATCGTAGAAGCCAATGATGGTGGTGTTTACCGGAGCGATGATGCCGGGGCTTCTTGGAAAAGAACAAATGATGAACGTAACCTTCGCCAAAGAGCATTTTACTATTCACGTATTTATGCAGATCCGGTTGACCGTGAAACCGTTTATTGCTTGAATGTTAAATTTTGGAAATCGACCGATGGCGGGGTAAAGTTTGATACGGAAATCACAGTCCCTCATGGCGATAATCACGACTTGTGGATTGATCCTAACAATCCCTTACGCATGATCACTTCCAATGATGGTGGTGGTTGTGTCTCGGTGAATGGTGGCAAAAGTTGGACTGAGGAAGATTTTATCACCACACAATTTTATCATGTTACTACCACCAATCATGTTCCTTATCATGTGGCGGGAGCACAACAAGATAACTCAACTATTGCCATACCAAGTGATGGTTGGGATCACATGAATAATTTAGGCGAATGGGGTTATGATGTCGGTGGTGGCGAGAGCGGCTACATCACTTCTCACCCCGATAATCCAAATATTTATTATGCAGGAAGCCAAGGGGCTCTACTTACCCGCACGGATGTCACGAATGGACAGCAACGCGACATACAAGTTTATCCTAGATTTTTCTCTGGCGAGCCAGCGAGTTCATTACCTGAGCGGTGGCAGTGGACGTTCCCGATCGTTTTTTCACCAAAAGATTCTAAAACTTTATATACTTGTTCACAACATGTATGGAAGACAACAGATGATGGTCAAAGTTGGGAAAAAATTTCTCCTGATCTTACCTACGATGACCCGGAAACATTAGGGATTTCCGGAGGTGAAATAACGCGCGACATGAATGGGCCAGAAATTTATGCAACCGTATTTGCTCTTGCCCCTTCTTTTCATGATGCGAATACCATTTGGGCCGGATCCGATGACGGTAAAATAAACATCACACGTGATGGTGGAAAGAATTGGGTCAACATTACTCCTAAGGATTTACCAAAAAATTCAGTCGTTGCCATTATTGATGAATCGAGGCACGCAGCCGGTACAGCTTACGTAGCAGCTTTTCGATATCAGGTTGACGATAGGCAGCCTTATGTATTTCGTACCAAAGATTACGGCAAGACTTGGACAAAGATTGTTACCGGAATTAAAGACGGACACTTTACCCGTTCCGTACGTGAGGATCATGTTCGTGCGGGATTGCTATTTTTAGGCACCGAGCATGGGGCTTACGTTTCATTCAATGCCGGAGATAACTGGCAATCATTACAACTCAACCTTCCCGACACACCCATTCGGGATTTAGTTGTTAAAGATAATGATGTTGTACTGGGTACACACGGTCGTGGTTTTTGGATTCTCGATGACATTGCTCCTTTGCGCCAAATTACTCCCGATCTGATGAAGCAAAATACAATCTTGTTTCAACCAAGCGATGCAATTCGAGGAGTGTATAATGCTGTGTTTCAATATTTCCTCAAAGATAAAGCTGACTC
Organism: Cytophagales bacterium; assembly: GCA_043757225.1. Taxonomy (GTDB): domain Bacteria; phylum Bacteroidota; class Bacteroidia; order Cytophagales; family Cyclobacteriaceae; genus ELB16-189. The sequence goes on from JAYVPS010000094.1 coordinate 12,079, forward strand.
TGTAATGATTGAAGTGTTGGATGTGGACGGTAAACAAATCCGAAAATTTGTAGGCAATAAGCCTGAGGAAAAACCAGCCGCGGGAGATTGGTGGGGTGGTGGTGAGACAAAACCAACAACAGCTGCTGGGCTAAACTCTTTTACTTGGAATTTACGCTATGCAGGGGCTACCGTGTTTGACGGAATAATTATCTGGGGCGCCAGCCCGAAAAATGGACCGAAAGCACCAATTGGTAAATACCAAGTTCGGGTAACCGTTGGAAATTATTCTGAAACAAAATCATTTCAGATAAAGATGAATCCTAACTTAAAAGGAGTGAACGAATCTGATTTAAAGGAAACCTTTGATATCGCGTCTAAAATCCGTGACCTGGAAAGTGAGACTAACGAAGCTGTCATTCGCATTCGTGCAATACGAAAGCAAATTGAAGACCGGATGAAAGAAGTAAATGATGCTGCTTTTTCAACCTCCGCTAAAGAATTGATTTCAAAAATCACGTTGATTGAAGAGGATTTATATCAAACTAAAAATCGTAGTGAGCAAGATCCCTTGAATTTTCCAATCAAGTTAGGTAACCGACTTTCAGCATTGAGGCGAAGTCTGGAATCAGGAGATGGAAAACCAACCGCAGGTGTGTACAAAGTTTTGGATGAGCTGAGCAAAGAGTTGGATGGTCATTTAACCAAATTAAATACAACCTTAAAAGCGGGTATTGACACCATCAACCCGGTGTTGACGAATAAACAGATGAAGGCGATTATTGATATTAAGAAATGAAAAAGCGCTGAGTTTCTGGTGGCTTCTTTTTTTTGAAGAAATTATAAAAAGATATTATTCAGCAACGTCCTTTCTATCGTGAATCTTGATTTTGGTCAGGTCAATTGCCTCATCTTCTGTCTCACCATAGAAGCCCGGGTCGAAGTCATCGATCAGTAATTTCTCGCCTTTTGACTTTTTAGGTTTGTCGAAAGTCAAGATTAAGGCTGGCAATAAAATCAAGTTGGTGAACATCGAAATTACTAACGTAGTTGAGGTCAGAATTCCCAACGCAATGGTGCCACCAAATGATGAAAAGGCAAATAAGATAAATCCGGCAAACAGCACGATGGAGGTATAAATAATGCTCTTGCCTGTTTCCAAAATGCTTTCACTAACAGATACTGGAACAAAAAATCCGTTGGCTAATTGCTCCTGGCGATATTTTGCCAAGAAGCGAATGGAGTTGTCAACAGAAATCCCAAACGTAATACTGAAAATCAAGGCAGTACTTGGTTTCAGATTAATTCCAAAATAGCCCATAATCCCAGCTGTAATCATCAATGCAATTAAATTCGGTATCAGAGAGATAATAATCATCCTCAAATTAGAGAACAGCAGAGCCATGGACAGCGTAATCAAAATAAACGCCAGTAACAAACTCTCCTTTAAATTGTCGATCAAAAATTTATTGCCCTTGATAAAGAGCTTGGTGGTACCTGTTACATTCGTAGTAATGCCCGTTCCCTCAAAGATTTTATTCATGCGCGGCTCTATTACCGTATGCACCAAGGAATCCAATCGCTTAGAACCTATGTCGGCAATCTGCATAGATATTCGCATCTTGGTAAAGGTAGAATCAACAAAAGATTTTAAAAGTCCTGTGTTATCCGTTTGCCCCTTCATGTAGCGCAAAATATATCCGCTCTCTGCCTTGCTCGGTAATGAGTACTTCGCAGGGTTATAATTATAAAAAGCTTGCTTGGAAGCCTTTACTAAACTAACGATCGAAATGGGACGCGATACGACCGAAATCGAATCGATAAACCCCTCAAACTCATCGATTTTTTCTAAATTTTTGGGTTTAAATACACCCCTGTGTTTTCCGGTGTTTACTTCTATTTCCAGAGGCATGATGCCACTAAAGTTAGCTTCGAAAAACTTAAGATCCTTTTTGATCTGACTATCTTCCGGAACATCATCTACCATGTAAGAGATGGACTGTAACCGCGTCATGCCAACAGCAGCAAAAATCGTGATCGCCATTGACACCACATAAATAGCTGGGCGATATCGATGAACCAACAAATCATTGTATTTCAATAATGTGCCTAGGATTTTAAAATCAAGATGTCTTAGATGTTTTGGTGCCGGTTCGGGGAGCCACGAAAAAATCCCCGGAATCATAATCAGGCTTACCACAAACAGCGCCATAATATTGATACCCGCAACAATACCAAACTCCCGCAACACGATAATGTCAGTAGTAAGCAAGGTCAAAAATCCAATCGCTACCGTTAAGTTGGTAAGGAACATGGCCAGCCCCATTTTGTTGACCACCGCAGCAATCGCTTCCTCTTTATTCCTTCGTTTTGCATACTCCAAATGATATTTATTGAGCAAGTAAATAGCATTGGTGATTCCAATCGTTACAATTACCGGAGGAATCAGCCCGCTCAAAAGCGTAATCTTGTAACCCAACAACGCCAGTGTGCCCATTACCCACACTACCACAATGCCAATGATGATCATCGAGAAAAGAACTGCACGGAACGAGCGGAAAAATATGAACATTATAAGTCCTGTTACGAGCGCAGAGAGGTACAAGAAAATTTGCATTTCCTTTCTCACCTCAGTAGCAATCATAGAACGGATGAAAGGCAGACCGGCATAATGTAATTGAATGCCTGTATCCTTTGAGAAATGATCACCATACTCCACAAGCGCCTTTGTCATGGCAATCCGTTTTTCAGAATTCATCACCTCCTTTTGAATAGAGATCAGCATCATGGTAGACCCATTGGTTTCATTTACCAACTGGCCCATATAAAATTTTTGATTGCGCATGGAGCCCATTAAACTATCTAACTGGGCTTGGTCTTTCACTTCTTTTGGAAAATGAGCATCTAAGACAAACCGAATATGGGCTGTGTCCTTCCGGATAATTTTTACCTCCGGCAAACTCAACACATTGTTGACACCCGCAATTTTTTTTACTTTTCTGTTAAGTTCACGAAAGTGGTTGAAGTTTTCAAGCGAGTAGATCGCGCTGTCTCGGAGGCCAACGGCAATAATATTTCCGTCTTCGCCAAATTGTTCTTTAAATTTTTGCAGGAACACCATCTCGGGGTCATCGAGGGGCACCGTGCGCGCCAGGTCATAGCTCATCTCCACCTTGGTGGCATAGTAGCCCATCACTGCTGTGATCGCCAAGATTACCCCAATGAGGGGCAGCCGAAACTGAATGATGAATTGAGCAACGCGTGTCCACATAGATGCCAAATCTAAGGATTTTTTATTTTCTGACAGCAGAAAAATTATTTGCGACCCCCTGCACCAATCGCACAAAGTCACTCGCTCGGGCCAGGCTATTCGCTACAAGTCCGGCCACGCTCATCCCACTAGCTATTATCTAGCGAGTGAGGCAACACCCTTCGGACTTTTCGCTTCTATCCCTGTCCGGAAGAGCTTTAATTACAAAAGTGTCTCACAAAAATTCATAATTTTGACATGGATATAGAACTCAATAAAGAGTTGATTCCCCATTATCTGAATTTGAAAGATTCTGAAACATTCTGCCCCATCTCAAAACACTCAACTCATCAAAACCATTGCCACCCAACTTGGCTTTAGTTTTTGTGGAATTTCCAAAGCAGAATTTCTTGCAGCCGAGGCTCCTCGTTTAGAACAATGGCTCAAGAGTGGTTACCAAGGCCAAATGGGTTACCTCGAAAATCATTTCGACAAACGCCTAGACCCAACGCTGCTGGTGCCCGGAGCAAAATCAGTGATAAGTTTAGTTTATAATTATTATCCCAAAAAAGATTTAGCTGCTCAAGACGTGTCTTCTGCAGCTTCGATCGGCAAGCTTAAAATTGCTAAATATGCCTATGGCGAAGATTATCATTTTGTAGTAAAAGATAAACTCAAAGATTTTTTAGATCAGATCCAAAAAGAAATTGGTGAAGTGCACGGACGAGCCTTTGTTGACTCTGCCCCCGTGCATGAACGAGCGTGGGCTGCGAAATCAGGCGTGGGCTGGATCGGGAAAAATTCTTTGCTGCTTAATCGTTCTACGGGTAGTTTCTTTTTTTTAGCTGAATTAATTCTCGATTTAGAATTAGAACCCGATGGTCCAATCAAAGATTACTGTGGCACCTGCACAGCCTGCATAGATGCCTGTCCTACCGATGCCATTCCGGAACCATATGTAGTAGATGGCAGCAAATGTATCTCCTACTTCACCATCGAACTAAAAGAAGAAATCCCACAAGAAGTAAAAGGGAAATTTGAAAATTGGATTTTCGGCTGCGACATCTGTCAGGATGTTTGCCCGTGGAATCGCTTCTCGCAACCTCATCACGAAAAAAAATTTGAGCCTCACCCTGACCTTGAGAAAATGAGCAAAGCCGACTGGCGAGAAATCACCGAAGATGTTTTTGAAAAGCTTTTCAAAAAATCTGCCTTGAAGAGGACAAAACTCGAAGGTCTAAAAAGGAATATTGGTTTTATTGCATAGCAGAGCCAAACATCTCCGCCTGCCTTCGAAATTTGCTATTTTTTCGGTGGCAATGTTTCTTTCATTTTTTCCTCCGTCAAATATTTTCCATACCAATCAAGGTACCTTGTCAGCCGATCTTTTTGATAACTGGGAATACTGATGCCGTGGTGCTGTCCTGGATATACGATAAATTGCGTAGGCACTCCAAGTGTTTTTAATGCCTGATACATTTGCTCTCCACCCGCTGCTGGCACATTAAAATCTTTTTCACCTACCATATAAAGGGTGGGTGTTTTTATTTTCTCGACATTCATGAATGGATACGAAACTTTCATCCACTTGTCCATATTTTTCCACGGCACTCCTAATTCAGTTTCGTATTGCAACGTATATTGGTCTGACCCATACATAGAAAGTTGCAACGCGCTACCTGCGCCACTTGAAGCTGCCTTAAAACGAGGATCTGAGGCTGTTACATAATCCGTAAGAATACCTCCATAACTCCACCCACCAATGCCCAACTTATCAGCGTCAACTTTATCGGTGCTTATCAAATAATCTACAGCACCTATCAAGTCCATCACTTCTTTATTTCCCCAGTCGGCAGAGATTGCTTTGCTATAGGCCAATCCACGACCACTACTGCCACGGTAATTAACAGAGGCGACTGCAAACCCTTTGGCTGCTAAAGTTTGTTGCGTAAGGTCAAAACCAAAATCGTCTTGAGCGGTAGGGCCACCATGAATCCACAAAATCAAAGGAAGTTTTTTATCCTTTGGTTGGTTGGCAGGCCAATACAATAAACTGCTTACCATTGTTCCATCCTTACTCTTGGATGTGAAGCCTTCCACCGAAGCCAAAGCCAACGGCTTTAAGAAATCATCGTGAATATGTGTTAGCCTTCGTGCCGTTCCATTTTCCATTGCATAAATTTCATTGGGCGTTCTCGAATCACTGGAAAGTGTAACCCAATTCTCACCAGCGCCACGCTGCAGCGAATTAAAAATTCGATCCCCTGATGTAACTGCTTTTCCATTGCCTTCCATATCAAAAGAGTTAACTTGACTTCTTCGGTCATCGTCCACAATTACCTTGATTGATTTACTATCTGCTGACCAACGCGGAGCAGAAATATTGCGATCCAATCTTTGATTAAGAATTTTTGGTGTGCCTCCTTCTATAGGAATTACCGCCAACTGACTTTGATCATAGATGTCATATTCCGGTGTTTGCGATTTCAGGTAAGCAATAAATTTTCCATCAGGACTCCAAGCAGGATTAATATCAGCGTCTTGCCAAACAGTAAGCTGCTTGATAGCCGAACCTTTCTTTGCCTCCATCACCCATATATCTGAATTGCCGTTGCGATCAGCATCAGCAGTACGATTGCTAACAAAAGCAATTTTCTTACCATCAGGTGACCATATTGGGTTAGCCTCATCAAAATCGCCTCGCGTAAGTGTATCCAGTTTCTTGGTTTGCACATCAAATACATATAAATGGTTGCGTTTGCGCTCCAAATACCCACCTTCGTCCGACTTAAAATGATACCGGTCAATAATAATTGGCTTAGCTGATTTTTTCTTCTCAGCCTCATCACTTGATTCTTGATCTTGAATAACCAACGCAATGCGTGTGGCATCAGGGCTCCACACATAATCACTAATGCCATATTTTAATTCGGTAAGTTTTTCTGCTTCGCCCCCTCTTCTATCCATCTTCCAAAGTTGAGATGACTTAGCATCGTACCGAGACGATAAAAACGTAAGGTATTTTCCATCAGGTGACCAGCGTGGCCGGCTCTCACCGTCCGGGCTGGCTGTAAGCTTAACAGACTCTGTCCCCTCCCAATTAATCATCCAAATGTCTGCATCCGATTTATCCTTTGCCGAATCGGGTGTTGAAAGAACATACGCTACCCATTTACCATCAGTAGAAACCTGTGGATCGCTAACCGATTTTAATCGATAAATATCAGATGGCCGAATCGATCGTTGGGCTGTTGCAACTATAGATGCAACCAGTATCATGCAAAGTAGGGCATGTCGCATAAGTTATTTTTTGGTAATTTAAAAAAGCGGGATCACTTCTTGGTTGAATTTTATACAAACGGATTAGTCCACCCTTAAAAAACAAAAACCCCGACAAAGCCGAGGTCTTTAATACATTTTTAAAATAATTTTACGCTACCACAAAACATCGGTTCAAAATGACACGATGCTCATCTCCGTAATTGGCATAGCACCAATTTCGGAGCTCCTGAATCTCCTCGGCTATCAATACTTTGATGGCCTTTCTCAGCTCTTTTTCAAAGAGCCGTGCGTCAAAACTCACTCGAGTGAGAATGTTTTTGACATAGTTGAGCATTTTCATTCTTAACTGTTACAATAAGTTGAGCAATTTTTTACGATTACAACGATGAAAGTACAAAACCAGTTTTATAGTAGAAAGAAGATTCTACTTTTGTATCCGCAAACTATTGCGGTGCAAGTTGCAATGTTGAAATTTATGCTTAAAAACGGCTTTTCGATATTATTATTATTTTGTTTCCATTTTGCCAGTAGCCAAAATGTTCAAATCACGTTGGGGCCTGACGAAATTGGTGAAAATCAGGCTTGGACCGTCACAATAACGGTGAATAATGATCGTCTGCGCAGTTATGACAACTTTCCTGACTTTGAAGGCTTTCATAAACGCGGGACATCTTCCTCTTCACAAACCAGTATTGTGAATGGCCAAATGAGCTCATCACAGAGCATTATCATGACCTATGCCCCTACTAAACAGGGTGTGTTTACTATTCCTTCCTTTAAAATGAAGGTGAACGACCAACTTTACTCCGTAAATGGGAAAAAAGTGAAAGTCGGGCCACCTGCTCAAGTACAGCAAAACGATCCCTTTCGCAGTTTCTTTGATCGTGACCCGCGCGAAGATTTCTTCAGCCGCAGCACGCCTGAGTTTGTAGATGTAAAAGAGGAGGCACTGCTAGCCCTTTCTGTAAGTAAAGACGAAGTATATGTGGGCGAAGCCTTTACGGCCACACTTTCGTTTTTAGTTGCCGACAACAATCGTGCACCTATGCAATTTCACGATTTGGGCAAGCAGCTTGCTGATATTTTAAAGAAAGTGAGACCAACCAATTGCTGGGAAGAAAATTTCAACATTGAAAGCATTGAAGGTGAACCGGTAAACATCAACGGAAAGAATTATACACAATACAAGATTTACCAGGGTACTTTCTATCCACTAAATAATCAACCCGTCATTTTTCCAAGTGTAGGGTTAGAAATGATCAAGTTCAAAGTAGCAAAAAATCCATCGTTCTTTGGACAAAATCGACAAGAGGATTTTAAAACATTTTACTCTAAAGCAAAGACAGTAAAAGTAAAAGAGCTCCCCGAACATCCTTTACGAGATCAGGTGGCCGTGGGCGACTATCGCCTGGAAGAAACCCTAGGCACTAATCAAATGGAGACAGGTCAAAGTGTAGTGTATAATTTTAATGTTTTTGGTGAAGGGAATATCTCGGGAATTGAAAAGCCTAAGATTAGCAACGACAATAGTTTTGATTTCTATGAGCCTAACATCAAGCAAGAAATCAATCGTGATGGTGGGCGTGTTACCGGCACTAAATCATTTAGCTATTTTATAATTCCAAAGGAGCCAGGTACGTTTTCATTAAAAGATTATTTTAAATGGGTTTTCTTCAATCCGAAGACAAAAAAATACGATACCCTTCAATCCAAACAAGTGGTAAATGTTATCGGTGAGAGTCAAAAAAACCAAGCAATTGAGAGTAATGATTTAGGATCCTTCTATAATAGAATTGATGCAACTGACAATAGCTTAAAATCCATTTCAAGTAACAGTTGGACAAAAGTTGTTTTGAATATTTTTGTATTTTTAGTGTTGGCCATTTCATTGTATTTAGCTTTTAAAAAGTAACTTTCAGGTTAGGTTCATGGTCTTGAAGACTTTAAACCTGAAATTTGAAACCTCATGGGCAATTCCTTCGGCACTATTTTTAAAATTAGCACTTTTGGAGAAAGTCATGGACCGGCCATTGGAGTAGTTATTGATGGTTGCCCTGCCGGATTGGAAATAGATGAAGCTTTTATCCAGTCAGAACTCGATCGCAGGAAGCCAGGCCAATCAAAAATTACTACTCAACGCAAAGAAGACGATACGTTTAAAATCCTCTCCGGTGTATTTGAAGGAAAAACCACAGGCATGCCCATAGCGCTTGTTATTGAAAACCAAGATCAACGCAGCAAAGACTATAGTCACATAGAAAATGCCTTTCGCCCTTCTCATGCTGATTATACTTACCAAGTAAAATATGGTTTTCGCGATCACCGCGGAGGCGGGCGAAGTTCAGCACGCGAAACAGCCGCGCGCGTTGCAGCCGGAGCCATTGCTAAATTATTACTGAAAAAATATTCAATTGAAATCAACGCCTTTGTTTCACAAGTTGGGGAAATCAAAGCTCCAGACTATACCCAGCTGGATCTAAGCAAAACTGAAGACAACATTGTGCGCTGCCCTGATCCGGCTACAGCCGAAAAAATGATTGCCTTGATCGATCAAGTACGTCTCGACCGCGATACCATCGGTGGCTGTGTAACGGGCTTAATTAAAAATTCTCCGGTAGGCTTAGGCGAACCTGTATTTGACAAACTTCATGCAGAGCTAGGCAAAGCAATGCTTAGTATCAATGCCGTAAAAGGTTTTGAATACGGAAGCGGCTTCGATGGAATAAAACTCCGTGGCTCACAACACAACGATGAGTTTATAAACGAGGGAGGCAAAATAAAAACCAAAACCAATCGCTCGGGCGGGGTGCAGGGAGGTATCAGCAATGGTGAAGACATTTATTTTAATGTTGCCTTCAAGCCCGTGGCCACTATTATGCAAGACCAACAAAGTGTGGATAAAGAGGGCAACGAAGTAACCGTCACTGGCAAAGGCCGCCACGATCCTTGCGTAGTGCCGCGCGCTGTGCCAATCGTAGAGGCAATGGCAGCGTTGGTGATGGCAGATTTTTTGTTGAGAGCAAAAACTTCGAAGATTTAAATTATATCTCATCGAAAATCTTTGCTATACTTACAATTGCAAAGATGATTCACAACTACTTAAAAAAAATAACTGAAACAACTGTGCTGGGCGATGCCCGCGAAGAAAGCTTCTATCCCCATCTTTCTTCCTTTGTTGCGGAATTTGGAAATTCCATCGGCAAGAAAAAAATTCAGGTAACAACATTACCAAAGAAAACGGAAGCAGGTAACCCCGACTTTAGGATTTGGGACGGCAAGCAAAGTATTGTTGGTTACATTGAAGCTAAAAAACCTGGCGAAAACTTAGATGTTTGGGAAGACTCAAAACAACTCAAACGTTACCGTGATGTATTCCCTAATCTGATCCTAACGGATTTTTTTGAATTTCGACTTTATCGTAAGGGACAACTGATCGATAAAGTTCAGGTTGCAAGGCCATTTATTGCAAAGAAGCTTAAAACAATTCCTCCCATTGAGAACGAAGAGAAGTTCAACGCGCTGCTGGCAAAATTCTTTGCCTTCTCTTTACCTAAAGTTTATTCAGCTGAAAGCTTGGCTGAAGAATTGGCCAAACGAACTCGTTTCTTGCGCGATGAGGTAATCGCCAAAGAACTGGAGGAAGAAGAAAAAGGTAAAGGACCAATCTATGGTTTCTACCAGGCATTTAAAAAATATCTTATTGCCGATTTAAAGGAGGCTGGTTTTGCCGACATTTACTCACAAACCATTACCTATGGTTTGTTTGCTGCACGTACACGTGCAAACGGAAGCTTTAATAGAAAACTGGCTTTCGATCTGATACCTCCTACCATTGGCATTTTGCGCGATGTATTCCAGTTTATATCGCTGGGCAAACTGCCGCTGCAAATGGAAGTGATCATTGATGATATTGCTGAAGTACTTCAGGCGGCAGAGGTAAGCAATATTTTGCACGAATATTATCGCAAGGGAAAAGGCGAAGATCCGATCGTGCATTTTTATGAAACCTTTCTAAATATTTACGATCCGGCCACGCGCGAGAAACGCGGGGTGTATTACACACCCGAGCCTGTTGTGAAATACATTGTGCGTGCCATACACGATTTACTGAAAACCCATTTCGATTTGCAGGATGGCTTGGCCAGCAAAGAAGTAACGTTGCTCGACCCGGCCGGGGGCACACTTACCTTCCCTGCCGAAGCCATTAAACTGGCCGTACAGGAATTTACCAGTAAGTATGGTGATGGCGGACTGAACCAGTTTTTTCAAAACCATATTCTGAAACACTACTATGCTTTTGAATTGATGATGGCACCCTATGCCATTGGCCATATCAAAATTGCTTTTTTGCTGGAAGAGTTGGGTTATAAAATGAAAGAAGATGATCGCTTCAATTTATTTCTCACCAACACGCTCGACATGGAAGACCTCGCCCAGACCGAAATACCCGGCCTGGAAAGTTTAAGCGATGAAAGCCACAAGGCAGGACAAATAAAGAAGAGTGAACCGATATTGGTAATAATGGGTAACCCACCTTATAGTGGGCACTCAGCAACAAAAAATGATTGGACGGAGAGATTACTAAAAGAAGATGTTGATGGAGCACAAAGCTATTACAAAGTAGATGGTGAACCATTGGGTGAGAGAAATCCAAAATGGCTGCAAGATGATTATGTAAAGTTCCTTCGCTTCTCACAATGGAAAATTCATAAAGCCGGGCAGGGTATTCTGGGCATGATTACCAATCATAGTTATCTTGACAACCCCACATTCCGTGGTATGCGCCAGAGTTTAATGAATACCTTCAATGAAATATACATCATTGACTTGCATGGTAATGGCTTGAAAAAAGAGATAACTCCAAAAGGTGGAAAAGACGAAAATGTATTTGATATACGACAAGGTGTTTCAATTTTCATTGGTATAAAAGAAAAAGGTAAAAAGGGGTGCAAAATTTTTGCTGATGACTTGTTTGGCTTGCGGAAAGAAAAATATAGTTGGCTAGAGAAAACCAAGTTTTCAAAAACGACATACGAAGCAGCCAAGCCTTTAGAACCTTATTATTTTTTAAAAAAGGATGGTACGGCAAATATTAGGGAGTTTTTAAATTGGCCGAAACTTGAAGATATTTTCCCTGTTTTTAATACTGGAATTGTTACTAAAAGAGATGGGCTAGCGATTGCTTCTGAAAAACATGATTTACTTAACAAAATAAATACTTTTAGAAACAGAACTCTCAATGATAGCGAAGTGGCAAAAATATTTAGTCTGCCCTTAAAAGACAAAGACAAATGGGATATATCTAAATCTCGAGAAAAGATAGGTAAGGTTGCGAATTTAAGTGAATTCATAAAACCTATCTCGTATAGGCCTTTTGATATTGCTTCAATATTTTATCACGATTTCATAGTTGCTCGAAAGGTCCAATCTGTAATGTCTCATATGTTTAATGATAACGTAGGGCTCGTTAGCGGTAAAAATTGGGGATCGGTTGGGTCTAAAAATTATGATTTAGCATTTGTTTCAGAAGATATACTTGATTTGAATTTTTATAGGAGAGGAGGAACCGTTCTCTTTCCTCTCTACCTTTATAAATCGAACGAGCCTAAACGGAAGAGCGGTCACAGCATGATGCTCTTTGAGCCAGAAGTAGAGTATGGCAACAAGGGAAGAATTCCCAATATCAGCAAAGCAGTTGTTGAAAAACTAGAGAACGCTTACAAAAAGAAATTTCAAAGTAAAGAATTGTTACCAGAACATATTCTCCATTATTGCTATGCTATACTTTACTGCAATGTGTATCGAGAAAAATATGCGGAGTTCCTTAAAATTGATTTCCCTCGCATTCCTTTCACTACTGATTATAAGTTGTTTATTCAGTTGGCACAGCTAGGCCAAGAACTTACAGAACTACATTTGCTAAAACATAAATCGCTGAACAAGCCAGTAGCCAAGTATAAAGGAAAAGGAGATGATAAAATAGAAAAGCCAAAGTATGATGAAGAAAAGCAATTCTTATTCATCAATGACAAAAATTATTTTGATGGGGTAATACCTGAAGCTTGGGGCTATACAATTGGCGGCTATCAAGTACTTGACAAATATTTGAAAAGCCATGCTGAACAATTAATGAAAGATCCTGCTCATTTTTGCAAAATTATTACTGCGCTAAGTGGTACACTTCAGTTTCAGCAAAAAATAGATAATGTTTATAAAAACATAGAAATAGTTTTAAAATAAAAATTTTATGAAGCAAACTCTGAGGCAAGCAAATTATAAATACCAGAAATATTTAGGAGATAAAATGCATATATTGAAAGAAGTTGATTCTGATAATTTGGAACTATTTTTCTCAAATAAGAACCATGCCTCATGGGGGTTAATATATAAGAACACACATCTCGAATATATAACAAGTATTAAAAAAGAAAATAAATAGATCTATCCGATGGACTCCCCAAATAATTCACCCAAACAAAGCAACCTCACCCTCTACATCATCATCTGTTTGGTGCTGGGCATAGGCTTGGGTTTTGCCCTCAACAAAAGCTATTTATCTGAGGAGAATAAAAAACTTGAGGCACTGGAACTTTCTATCCAACAAGCTCAATCAGAAGCACCCGCTATCGATAGCCTTACTAAAATAGCGTTAGAAAAAAAGAAAAAAGACCTTCTGCAAGAACGTAGCAAAGTACTGACTGCACGGGATACAAAAACAGAACCTTTCTCAATCCTTGCAGATATTTTTCTCCGTCTTATCAAAATGATTGTGGCTCCTTTGGTATTTACCACATTGGTGGTTGGTGTTGCCAAGCTTGGCGATATCAATTCTGTTGGTCGCATCGGAGGCAAAACATTACTTTGGTTTTTGGGTGCTTCGCTCACCAGTTTATTATTGGGGATGATTCTAGTCAACCTATTTCAACCCGGTTATGCCATGCACTTACCTTTGCCAGATGCAGGAACAGATATTGGAATATCCCATGGAGGGCTTTCACTCAAAGATTTTTTATACCATGTCTTTCCAGCCAGTGTGGTTGAAGCCATGGCGAAAAACGAAATTCTGCAAATTGTTGTTTTCTCCATTTTCTTCGGGGTAGCTACTGCGGCTATTGGCGAGCAAGGAAAAATTGTGATCAAAGCCATGGATGCCATCGCCCATGTGATTTTAAAAGTAACAGGCTACGTGATGAACTTTGCACCCATCGCAGTCTTTGGCGCCATGACGGCCATCATTGCCAAACAAGGACTTGGCATCCTAAAAACCTATTCCATTTTTATCAGCGAATTTTACGTTGGCTTATTCATGCTTTGGATCATTTTAGGCTTTGCCGGGTTTTTAGTAATCGGCAAAAGAATTGTATCTCTTCTTAAGCGCGTGAAAGAACCTATTATCCTCGCTTTCAGCACCAGTAGTAGTGAAGCTGCCTTCCCAAAAACAATGGAAGAACTTCAGAAGTTTGGCTGCAAAGATAAGATCGTGAGTTTTGTGCTTCCTCTTGGCTACTCATTCAACCTGGATGGGAGTATGATGTACATGACGTTCGCTTCACTTTTCATTGCACAGTCATACGGCATTCATCTTCCAATCGCTACTCAGCTAAGTATGCTGTTGGTACTCATGCTTACCAGCAAAGGTATTGCCGGAGTGCCCCGTGCATCGCTAGTGGTCATTGCCGGAACCCTCGCGACTTTCAATATTCCCGAAGCAGGTCTCGCCTTGCTGCTGGGTATTGATCCCTTGCTTGATATGGGTCGTAGTGCAACTAATGTAGTAGGCAATAGCGTAGCAACAGCAGTAGTTAGCAAGTGGGAGAACTCACTCGGAAACGAAGAATAGTTTCTTAAAGCTTAAAATTCATAGCGACTTTCTGGCTGCCTGAATCTTATTTTTGAGGATCTAAAAAAATTAAATTTGTAATTCAATTTTGATCAATCTATTGTGAGGAAATGGATTTTCAGCTTTACGTTTTGGTGGCTTGTCCGATTACTTCAAGCCCAACAGCTTATATTCCCTGTTACTGAAAACTGGACGGTCTTAAAAGAAGGGCAACTGGTAGCCTTTAAAATAGATGTTACAGAAACCTCAAAGCCACGCTTTTCCCTGGAGGGTATTAACAACTACCCGATCAATTTTGATACGCTAGGTAATTTCTCTTGGACACCTTCTTATGATTTTGTAGATCGGCTGGAAAAGCAAAAAGAGATTACATTAATCTTTCAAGCTGAATGGAAAGGAGGAGCACATATACGCAAGCCAATTAGCTTTACCATCCTACACCAAAATCGCCCTCCCAGTGTTGAAGACCTCCCTACTTTCTACGTTAAACAGTCCACGCTCAATCGGTATCAACTATCTTCAGATTATATAAGTGATCCTGATGGTGATCCGGTTGTATTCAAAGCTATTGTCTCCCAACTACCCGAGGGGGCGTCCTTATCCTCTCAAGGCCTCTTTAATTGGACTCTCTCTCGCAATCAATTCAACTTATTAAAAAATAATCCGCTCCTCATAGAATTCGTAGCTCAGGATCAACCCGAAAAAGCAGAAACTATAGGAAAAATAAAAATTGCTCAAACTCAATTAGACCTTCCTCCCGAACTACTTCTCGTACCAGGTGACACCAACCTTACCATCAAAGAAGATGAGCGCATCAACTTCAAAATCTATGTGTCTGACCCCAACGGAGACGATAATATTTCAAGTGCTGGATTTATAGGATCCGATGCTCGAATACCCAGAACAAGTTTCAAAGAAAATACCGCTGTGCAGGCTGAATTTACCTGGGCTCCTGGTTATCTTTTTGTAGAGGAAGCCGAGAAAGAGAAACTCGTAGAAATTATTTTCTTTGCCCTCGATAAATCCTCCAATCGCGTACAGCGCAGAGTAAAAGTAAAAGTGCTTGACACGGAAAACATTGAAGAAAAAGATAAATTATTTTACAAGTACTATCACAATACACTCACTCAAGCAAAGGGTTTAATTGAACGGCTTGATGAAAATCACGAAGCCCTTACTAAAGCTTACAGGCAAGCGAAAAGAGGAAAAAAAAATCGCTCAATTTTAAATGCTTCACTAGGTGCAACCACAGGTTTATCTCCCGTACTTCTTTCAAATGACCCTACGGCATATAAAACAGTTTCCGCTATTGGCGGAACTACGGTGTTAACAATGGGCACCTTAGAGGCTACGGAGGTAATTGGAAAATCACGAAGTGAAATTTTAGATAAAATAAATACCAATGTAGAGTTACGTAACCAATTGCAATTGGAAGGTGACAACTTTGCGCGAAAATATTCGCTCAAATCAGCCCGTAGGGAAAAATCTTTTGATACCGATCGCGATAAGCTATTACCAATTCTTAACCATCAAAAGCTGACAAGCCTAGAATTAGACGCCTCAAAACCCGCATACAAAAAATACTCCAACGCAGAAATAAAAAAGACGTTTGCAGATTTTAGTGAGGAGTAATACTCGCTTCTTCGATGAACTTCCAATAGGGAAATTATCGCCTATGCCTATCCCTTTGGTTACTCCCTATAGTTATGGTAGGTGGGACAGTTGAGATTTTTATGCACAGAAGTGATTTTGGCTCTGTAGTTGAGCATCAATTCGTGAGTACCGCTCGCGAATGGGTAAAGATTTGAGGTAGTAAAATCGAAAGAATAATTGAAGAATAATTTTTCGGAAAGTTTCAGGCTCAGAAAAGAAATGAATGCATCACCACTTCGGTAAGAAAGTCCTGCACTAAATACATCATAGAATATAAAGGCTGTGTTTAGATCGAAAGACAAAGGTTGACCTTCCTGCATTCTCAACAAAATTGAAGGGTTGATTTTTATAGTTCCTTTTTGATCGAAGTTTCTGATAAATCCGGACCGAAGAAAATAATTGCGAAACTGTTGAATCTGCGCGGTCACTTGTCCCGCATCAGAAGAGGCATAGGAACTATTGATCAAAGTCGGCACCGAAAATCCTATAAAAAAATCTTTTTTATGAAAGTATATCCCACCACCAATATTGGGTGAAAACTGATTAATCGGAACGAATGAAGGATCTGTTGGATCTATTAATGCAAGTGCGCTAAAATCAGCATTGAGGAAATAAAACATTCCCTGTAAGCCAAAGGAGAGGGTGGATTTTTGAAATTTAATTTTATAAGCTGGAGTTACGCAAAAGTAGTAAATTAGCGTAGGATCACATTTTTTAAACTTAAGGTTATGAGGGATGAATTTCTCGACCTATATAGTGATTACTTGC
>JAYVPS010000095.1:0-7838 GCA_043757225.1 Cytophagales bacterium
CTTAGAAAAATATTCTGCAAACTTGGGGTGAACTACATCATATAGATAAGCAGGCACCACAGGGTTATTGCTTGTGTATTTTCCGGGATCGAAATAAAAAGAAGAATTTGTGCCCATCTCATGATGATCCGTCATTACATAAGGTCTCCATTGATGAAAGAACTTGATCCTGTTTCTGCTTTCGGGATGAACACCTAAAAACCAATCGCGATTCAAATCAAACCAGTAATGATTGGTACGACCACCGGGCCAAGCCTCATTATGTTCACGATCCATCGGATCAGATACTAACGGAGAGCCTTTATGCATATTCGCCCAGTGCGTATGACGATCTCTTCCATCTGGATTATAAACAGGATCCAGCAAAATGACCATCTCGTTGAGCCAGCCTTTTGTCTCCTCATCTTCGCTTGCCGCGAGATAGTAGGCCGTCATCATGGCCGCTTCAGAACTTGATGGCTCATTGCCATGAACATTGTAGCCTAATTGGATTATTAACGGAATATCGGTGCTGCCCTCAAGGTTTTTCTTCCGAATCTCCTCCAGCCGATTATGGTTAGCCTGCGATGTTATTTTCGCCACTATCTGTACTCGCTGGCCAACGGTCTTACCTATCTCCTCTACTACAAACCGATCGGATAGTTGATCTAAAAGCTTGAAGTACTCCACAATTTTATCATGCCGCGTATGATGAGAACCGATGGGATAGCCCAAAAATTCCTCTGGGGTGGGGATGTTTTTGTTTATCGACTTGACGGTAGGATAGAAATAATCAGCTTGGGCAAACCCAACTAGTGGCGCAAAGGCAATCAAAATCGTTAGAAATTTTTTCATGGTAAGTGGTCTTTTACTTGTTGGCAAGGTATACAAAGATGATTGCTCGAGCGCAACCACTAATATCCATTAACGACCGAACATATTGGATTTGAATTGCGAGCAAAGACCTTACCTTGCCCTCCTCAATGTTGCAAAAGAGGGTGCATACTTCATAGAATCATCAAACCTAACACGTGTCATTCTAAATCTTTCTTGATTTTTGTCGCTTACTATTTGCTAATCGTACCAAACTTTCTTTAACTTTAACTGCACTTTCAAAGGCAATGACTCAAACCAAAATAAAACCACATTAAACTATCCCGAACTATGGCAAAAAAAGCAAAGAAGGCGGCTAAGAAAAAATCTAAGCCCGCTAAAAAGGCCGTAAAGAAATCAGCAAAAAAGGCCACAAAAAAAACAGTAAAAAAAGCCGCTAAAAAAGCTACCAAAAAAGCCTCTAAAAAGGCCGTTAAAAAAGTAGCTAAGAAAGTCGTTAGAAAAGCTGCCCCTAAGAAAAAAGCAGTTGCAAAGAAAGTCGCTGCTAAAAAACCAGCCGTTAAAAGGCCGGCACCTGTAAAAGTTGCCGCTCCGACATGGACGCCAACACCCGCACCCGTTGTGGTGACACCTGTAGTTACCCCTACTCCGCCAGCATCAGAAAACTCTGGCGACATGGGCAATGGCTCTAGCATGTAAGTCTTTGATTTTAAAAAACACAAAAAGGCGATGGAAAACCATCGCCTTTTCATTTTGCATAGGTTATGAAAATAATAATTACGATTGCTAGAACCACTAAGTAATTTAACCCTGCCCATGATCAACTTTACTCTCAAAGCCATTCTCCCCAAGATTGACCTTCAAAAAGAAAAGGCGAAGGATTATCGAAATATCGTATTGATTCAGATCATTATAATTACAGCGGGCCTGCTACTTTCAGAACCACTACTGAACGATTCCAAAAGTCAGGAGTCCAAGCTGATCATTTCTATATTTTCATTCTTTGGTGCTGGGTATGCCTTTTTGCTGTGGGATGTGCTCCGAAATTTCACCACTAGCCGCATCCTTATTCTTACCATCTTTTTCATTCTGATCGGCATTGTGGTTACCGGCATTATGGTTGAGTTTCCCTACTACCAGATCATCCATGTTTCTAACCGACAAGCCTACTTGCTCACCATCCATAGTCTTCTATTCCCAATTGAAATTACGGTCATCAGTTTTGCTATCCGCGATTTATTTTCGGGGCGGTTCATGACTCCTGATAAACTCTGGGGAGCAGCCTGTATTTTCTTGATGATAGGGATTTCATTTGGTAGTCTCTATGATCTGATCACCATCATCAAGCCGGGAAGTTTAGGTGTAGTGATAGAATTAGGCCTTCCTAATTACGCAGAATGTGTAACTTACAGCTTTAGCATTTTGGGGGGGATTGATTCCGGCCTAACCCCCAGCCGATTAATCAGAAACATAAGCATTATGGAAGCTGTTTGGGGCTGACTATATGGAATGCTGATTATCGGTAAACTTTTGGGCCTGCCACGACAAGAAGAAACTGAAGAAACTCAAATTAAATAAACAATACATAACTTAATTATATGAACAACCGCAGACTACCCTTTATCATTTTAGCCATCATTGCTTTTTTTGTTTTACTGGCTTTATCGTCAAGCCTTTTTTATAATATAGCCGCTACTGAACGTGCCATTATGTTTTATCCCTTTGGCAAAGGACTTGATAAAAATGATGTGGTAGGTCCTGGCACCCATCTGAAAGCCCCTTGGAACGAAGTGGCCATTTATAAAGTAAATGAAACATCTTCTGACGAAAACATGGATGTATTGGATAAAAACGGGTTATCCATCCACGTGGATATTACCGTTCGCTTCTATCCGATCCCTAACAAAATCGGTTTTATTCATGAACAGTTTACTAAAGATTATGTGAATGTTCTGGTTATTCCGGAGGTAAGATCAACCGTTCGCCAGGTAATGGGCAGATATACCGCAGAAGAAATCTACTCGACAAAACGAGCAGAAGTGGAAACCGCAATCACAACAGAAACTGAAAGCATTCTTCATACCAATAATGTTAAGGCAACCGCTGTGCTTATCCGCTCAATCGTATTACCAGAGCAGATTAAGGCTGCCATTGAGAACAAACTCCAACAACAACAAGAATCATTGGCCTATCAATATCGGTTAGACAAAGAAAAAAGCGAGGCCGAACGCAAGCGTATTGCAGCCGAGGGTGAATCCAGAGCGAATAATATTATTAATAATAGTTTAACAGACAAATTATTGAAAATGAGAGGGATAGAAGCAACTCTTGAGCTTTCGAAATCTCCAAATTCAAAAGTAATTGTAATTGGGTCTGGCAAAGATGGAATGCCGTTGATCCTTGGAAATAACTAATTATTCACTACCTCTTGTTTTACCGTAACTCTTCCGTTTATCTTTAATCCGAAAGTTAAAATCTAAACCATGGCCAAAACCGCAGAACTTATTATAGACGGAAAATCATACAAACTCCCTATTGTACAAGGCACTGAAAATGAAGTTGCCATAGACATCAGCGGTTTATTAGAAGAATCGGGTGTTATTACCCTTGACCTTGGCTACAAAAACACCGGAGCCACCAAAAGGGCCATTACCTTTTTGGATGGCGATAAGGGAATCCTTCGCTATCGGGGTTATTCCATTGAGGATCTTGCCGCCAAATCTACTTTTTTGGAAGTAGCCTACCTGCTTATTTTTGGCGAGCTGCCAACCATAGAACAACTAGATAAATTCTCCGGTGATATCAAGCGCCACACCATGGTGCATGAGGATATCAAGAAGATTTTAGATGGATTTCCATCTTCCTCGCACCCAATGGGAGTGTTGGCCTCTATGTTCTGTGCCCAAACTGCCTTTTATCCGGAATCGTTAGACCCAAATCGATCGGCTGAGGGTGTTTATTTGAGTATTGTTAGATCGTTGGCAAAAATGCCAACCTTTGCTGCGTGGTCTTATAAAAATGCTGTCGGGCATCCTGTCAATTATCCAGATAATACACTTGGCTATTGTGCTCGATTTTTAAAAATGTTGTATGCTCTTCCTGCCGAACAATACGAAGTTGATCCCGTAGTTTCAGATGCATTAGATAAACTATTGATCCTCCATGCCGACCATGAGCAAAATTGCTCCACTTCAACCGTACGCATCGTGGGCTCTTCAAAAGCAAGTATCTACTCTTCTATTTCAGCAGGTATCAACGCACTCTGGGGCCCCTTACACGGTGGCGCCAATCAAGAAGTGATAGTTATGCTAGAAAGCATCAAAAATGATGGCGGAGATGTTGAGAAGTGGATCAATAAAGCGAAGGATAAAAATAGTGGCTTCCGCCTAATGGGCTTTGGGCATCGTGTCTATAAAAACTTTGACCCCCGTGCCAAGATTATCAAAAAAGCAGCGGATGATGTATTAGCGAAACTTGGCGTCAATGATCCAATCTTAGAAATCGCCTTAAAACTCGAAGAAGTTGCTTTACGCGATCCCTATTTCATCGAACGAAAACTTTATCCTAACGTAGATTTTTATTCAGGAATTATCTATCGCGCTTTGGGTATACCCGTAGATATGTTCACCGTTATGTTTGCCATGGGCCGTTTGCCAGGATGGATTGCGCAATGGAAAGAACTTCGCGAAAATAAAGAACCAATAGGGAGACCGCGTCAGATTTACACCGGCCAAAATTTGAGACCTTACGTAGAATTAAAAAAGAGGTAAATTCTTTTTGAACTAATATCTTTGAAGGCTGGGAATAAACCCGGCCTTTTTATTATGCCACTATTCGATGATTTTAATGCAGCCGTAGCAGGCTCAAAGGACTTGCCAAAACGTCCCTCCAACGAAGAACTACTGGAGCTTTATTCTCTATTTAAACAAGCGACCGAAGGTGATGTAACCGGAGAGCGGCCTGGAGGCTTTGACTTCAAGGCCATTGTTAAATATGATGCATGGACACTCAAAAAAGGGATGGACAAAGAAAAAGCGATGGCGGCATACGTGAGCTTAATGGACAAGTTAAAAGCAAACTCCTAAAAAATGATACATGATTCCGGATACTAGGTTGTTCCTTATCCGAAATCGATTATCGGGTACCGGCTATGTCACTCTTCTTTCAACCCAAAATTCAATCAGGCTCGTTATTCCTGGATAGCGAAGAATCTCGCCACGCTGTACAAGTACTTCGAATGCACGAAGGAGAAGAAATCGAAATCACAGACGGTTTTGGTTTTTTTTATTCAGCCAAGATATCAGAGGCTAATCACAAAAAATGTCGCTTCGAAATTTTACAGAAGAGAGAGGTTCAAAAAAAATCATTTTGTATTCATCTGGCAATTGCTCCAACCAAAAATGCAGATCGCATGGAATGGTTTGTGGAAAAAGCGGTGGAAATCGGAATTGATCATATCAGTTTTATACGATGCCAAAATTCTGAACGCAAAAACATTAATATAGAGCGAATAGAAAAAATTGCGGTCAGCGCCATGAAGCAATCACACCAAAGTTGGTTGCCCAAAATTTCTCCCCTCATTCCATTCAAAGAAATCCTTAAAGAAAAAGCAGATCAAAAATTCATTGGCTTTGTTGATTTGAATAACCCAACGCACTTAAAATCAGCAGCAAAAATAAAAGGAGATTACCTGGTATTGATTGGCCCCGAAGGCGATTTTAGTAACGAAGAATTAGCACTGGCATTAGAGAGTGGTTTTCAAAAAGTAAGTTTGGGTGTAAACCGATTACGTACTGAAACCGCAGGAATCATAGCTTGCCAAATTCTAAATTTGATCAATGCGTAGCAATTCCAATACTAGTTGCTTAACGTATTTTATCTCTAAATTTACCGCAAAATTAAATCTCAATGACTGCTGTTGAAGCTGCGAAATCAATTAAAGAACTTTCAGAAAAAGTAGATTATCACAATCATCTATACTACCAGAAAAGTAAGACTGAAATTTCTGATGTTGAATTTGACCAATTGCTCCAACGGCTTATCGATCTTGAGAATCAATTTCCCGAACTAAAATTCCCTGACTCCCCTACACAGCGTGTGGGTGGTACCATCACGAAAGAGTTTGAAAATATTGCCCACCAATATCCCATGATATCGTTGGGCAACACCTACTCAGAAGAAGACTTGAAGGATTTCGATGGCCGAGTGGCTAGAGTATTGGAGGCAGCGCCTTACGAATATTTTTGTGAGCTAAAATTTGATGGTGTCTCGATCAGCCTAATTTATGAAAATGGAGTTCTGATCAAAGGCATCACTCGTGGCGATGGCGTTCGTGGCGACAATGTAATTGCGAATGCTAAAACCATTCGAACCCTACCGTTAAAAATAAAATCAAAAGACATTCCTACTCATTTTGAAGTTCGAGGCGAAGTTTTTCTTTCCAAAGAAGTATTTAAACAGCTTAATAAAGAATGCGAAGACATCGGTGAAGAACCGTACGCCAATGCGCGCAATACAGCTTCAGGTACATTAAAAATGCAAGATAGTACCGAAGTGGCCAAGCGAAAATTGAATTGCTATTTATACTATTTATTAGGCGGAGATATCAATGTTAAAACCCACGAAGAGGCCATCCATAAAATTGAAAGTTGGGGATTTCAGGTATCACCCACCTACAAAAAATGTAAGAACATAGAGGAGGTGTTGGAGTACATAACGCATTGGGAAAAACGAAGAGTCGATCTGCCTTTAGAAACTGATGGCGTGGTAATCAAAGTCAACAATCTTGAACAACAACGCATCCTTGGCTATACCGCTAAGAGCCCACGTTGGGCCATTGCCTACAAATATAAATCAGAAAGCATCAGCACCCGATTGAATGGTGTAACGTATCAAGTTGGCCGAACAGGAGCCGTAACTCCGGTTGCTGAACTCGAACCGGTACTTTTAGCTGGTACCACAGTCAAACGCGCTTCTCTTCACAATGCCAATGAAATCGAGCGGCTTGATTTAAGGATTGGTGATATCGTTTTTGTGGAGAAGGGAGGTGAAATTATCCCAAAAGTAACAAGTGTTGATCTTTCCAAAAGAAAGAAAACATCCGAGCATCTTCATTATATCACTCATTGCCCTGAGTGCGGAACAAAACTCATAAGACAAGATGGAGAAGCAAACCACTATTGTCCGAATGAAAAAAATTGCCCACCGCAAATAACGGGACGCATTGAGCATTTCATCCAACGAAAAGCAATGGACATCGATTCGCTGGGCGAACAAACAATTAAGCAGCTTTATGCTTTTGGCCTTGTTAAAACACCGGCTGACCTCTACGATTTAAAAAAAGAAGACCTTTTGCGCTTGGATAAAGTCAAAGACAAGTCTGCACAAAATATGCTAGATGGAATTGCAGCATCTAAAACTGCACCTTTTGAATCTGTACTATTCGGGATAGGAATTAGGTTTGTTGGAAAAACGGTTGCAGAAAAGCTGGCAGGATATTTCAAATCCATAGACAACCTTGTGGTAGCAACTTACGAGCAACTGCTGGAAGCCCCGGAAGTGGGAGAAAAAATTGCTCAAAGCGTGGTGAATTTTTTTAACGAAAAAACAAACCAGCATGAAATAGATCGATTGAAAGTGGCTGGATTGCAAATGGAATCCACCCAAAAAGAATCAGAAAAGGTAAGCATCATACTAGGCGATAAATCATTTGTCATCTCCGGCACATTCGAAAACTACGAACGCGATCAACTTAAGGAAATAATTGTTGCAAACGGTGGTCGAGTGCTTTCCGGTGTTTCTTCCAAATTAGATTATCTATTGGCCGGAGAAAACATGGGGCCAGCTAAATTAGAAAAAGCAGAAAAATTGGGGGTTAAGATTATTGACATCAAAGAGTTTGAGGCAATGCTAAAAGGTTAAAAAATAGGGTGCATTCCAAATTGTCGCGGATTTACGAGGCGTTCCTATGGAACGCTGTCTTCAATTTATTTCCACCCCTACTACCCGCGATACGTCCCGAAGGG
>JAYVPS010000096.1:0-7830 GCA_043757225.1 Cytophagales bacterium
GTTGGGTAAAGTACGCAAGGTGTTTGTCGAATATCCACAAGGCTGGCTTTCTACTTTATTGGAAGGTAGTGGCAACGAACAGGCAAGTTGGCGCACAGATCCTAAGCGCTCAGGTGCGGGTGGTGCTATTGGTGACATTGGTACCCATGCCGCTAACCTTGCAGAATATATTACTGGTGCCAATATTACAGAAGTGTGTGCCATGTTGAACACCAAGGTGAAAGGAAGAAGATTGGATGATGATTCGTCTATGCTTCTGAAATTCGATAACAATGCTACTGGAGTTTTAATTGCAACACAAGTAGCAGCAGGAGAGGAGAATGATTTAAATATTAGGATCTACGGTGAAAAAGGAGGTCTACAATGGCGACAAGAGGAGCCAAACTCTTTAGTATTGAAGTGGCTTGACAGACCCAAAGAAATTCTTCGCGCAGGCTGGCCGTATCTTTCCGACTCAGCGAAAAAAAATATTCGGATTCCTGCCGGTCATCCCGAAGGGTATTTAGAAGCGTTCGCCAATCTCTATAAAGCGTTTGGTAATGCTGTGCATGATTTTAAGCCGGGCAAAAAAATTAATCCTAAAAAGTATGACTTCCCCGATGTAGACCATGGGGTGAGAGGAATGGCGTTTGTCAATACGGCTATTAAATCCACGCTCTCAAATAGGAAGTGGACAAAATTAAAGATTTGAATTTCATGAAAACGATACAAGGCCCTGCAATTTTCTTAGCCCAATTTATGGGCGATGAGCCTCCCTTCAATAACTTAAAATCAATTTGCAAATGGGCGGCATCATTAGGTTATATAGGCGTTCAAATTCCTAGCTGGGATGCCCGCTGCTTTGACTTAAGAAAAGTAGCCGAAAGTAAAGACTATGCTGATCAGGTTCGTGAGACGGTGGAGTCTTGCGGGTTAACAATTACAGAATTATCTACCCACCTTCAGGGTCAGCTTGTGGCTGTCAACCCCGCTTATGATTCTATGTTTGATGCTTTTGCACCTAAGTCTGTCCATGGTAAACCAAAAGAGCGCTCGACTTGGGCAGTAGATCAATTGAAATTGGCCGCCAAGGCGAGTAAAAATTTGGGCCTTAATGCACACGCAACATTTTCGGGTGCATTGATGTGGCAAACTGTTTATCCTTGGCCGCAACGACCTACCGGATTAGTAGAAGATGGCTTCAAGGAATTAGCTAAACGATGGCTTCCCATTTTAAATGCGTTTGATAAAGTTGGAGTTGACCTTTGTTATGAAATCCATCCAGGAGAGGATTTACATGACGGCATCACCTTCGAGCGATTTTGGGAGGCAACTGGAAAACACAAACGATGCAACATCCTGTATGATCCCAGTCATTTTGTTTTACAGCAATTGGATTACCTTCAGTATATCGATTTTTATCATTCCTTTATCAAAATGTTTCACGTAAAGGATGCGGAATTTAATCCAACCGGCAAGAGTGGTGTTTATGGGGGCTATCAAGATTGGGTTAATCGCCCGGGTCGCTTCCGCTCATTAGGTGATGGCCAGGTAAATTTCAAATCTATATTTAGTAAATTGGCTCAATATGGCTATGAAGGGTGGGCTGTATTAGAGTGGGAGTGTTGTATTAAACACCCTGACCAAGGTGCTAAGGAAGGTGCACCCTTCATAAAAAATAGTATCATCCGAGTAACAGAAAAAGCATTTGACGATTTCGCCTCGGCCGGCAAGAATCCACGACTTAATAAATCAATATTAGGAATTTAATAGAATTGGTTGTTAGTTGGCGTTGATAAATTTACTTTGTAAGTTGAACCGTAGACATTGATCACAAATCTTAAATTTAAATTAGATGAAGTATA
The DNA here is from genome assembly GCA_043757225.1 of Cytophagales bacterium. Taxonomy (GTDB): domain Bacteria; phylum Bacteroidota; class Bacteroidia; order Cytophagales; family Cyclobacteriaceae; genus ELB16-189. The sequence continues at coordinate 1,845 of JAYVPS010000096.1, forward strand.
AACAGCTCACCAAATCACTCCTCTTAGTTACGACTCTTTCGCTCTTCCTTTATTCTTGTAGCTCGAAGGAAAAGAAGGCTAATACCGAAGATTACGGAACACCACAGGAAACTATTGATGCTCCTGCGGTTACCGCTGATTTGATCGCGACTGGTGAAACGCTGGTGAAGGCAAGTGACTGTAAAACTTGTCATCATGCTACAAATAAGATCATCGGGCCTGCGCATGCAGATGTTGCGAAGAAATATGAATTCACGAAAGCCAATGTTGAATTGTTAGCAAGTAAAATTATTAAAGGCGGCTCGGGCGTTTGGGGCGAAATTCCGATGGTTGCCCACCCAGATATCTCTCAAGCTGACGCTGAAAAAATGGCTCGTTATGTCTTGTCTTTAGATGGAGAAAAGGAACATTAATTATTCATAGATGAAAAAGTATTTGGTAATTATTTGTTGCTTGTTGAGCGGTGTCCTTAATGCTCAAAACTTGTTAACAAGCAAGGAAAAAAGAGATGGATGGAATTTACTCTTCGATGGAAAGACCTTAACGGGATGGCGCAATTTTAAAAGCGATAAAATTGGGGGGGCTTGGACAGTATTGGATGGAACTATTCATCTGAATAAGACTGAAGGTAAAGAAAAAAATGGAGGTGATATTGTTACCGAAAAGGAATATGAGAATTTTGAACTTAGCTTAGAATGGAAAATTTCATCTTGCGGCAATAGTGGAATTATTTTCAATGTAGTGGAAGCACCGGATTATAAGTACACATGGCAGACAGGCCTTGAGATGCAAGTAATTGATAACACCTGTCACCCAGATGCCAAAATTGAGAAACATCGTGCTGGGAACTTATATGATCTTATCAAAAGTTCAACTGAAACGGTAAAGCAGGCCAATGAATGGAATTTAGTCAAGATCATTTCCAACAGAGGTCATCTTGAATTGTGGCTTAACGGAGTGAAGCAAGTAGAAACTACTATGTTTACTCCGGAATGGGAAGCCTTGATCAGAGGAAGCAAGTTCAAAGACATGCCTGAATTTGCCAAATCTAAGAAAGGAAGGATTGCCCTGCAAGATCATGGTGATTTAGTTTGGTTTCGCAATATTAAGATCAAAGAGATAAAATAGAAATTCGGTTATTATACTTTTCTTGTTTTCAAGTAATTAAAAACATTTTACTCACATAATAATTCAAAAAATGAAAAGACGAGAATTTATTGAAATTTCAGCAACGGCTACATTAGGTGCTTTGGCGCTTAGTTCGTTTTCTTTTATCGATAAAAAGAAAATCGGTTTGCAATTATATTCCTTACGGGATGTCATAGTAAAAGATGTAAAGGGAATATTGGGAAAAGTAGCAAGCTTTGGCTATAAGGAGTTGGAAGCTTATAGCTATGAGAATGGCCAAATTTTCGGAATGAAGTACAAAGACTTTGCGGATTTGGTTAAAGACTTGGGCATGAGAGTGACTAGCGGTCACTATGATTTGGGTAAATCACCCTCCAAAAAGATGAAGGTCGGAACTTTAATGAATGGATGGGAAAAGGCTGTTAATGATGCAAAGGAATCGGGTCAAAAATTTATGGCTATTGCTTATTTGCAGTCCGATGAGCGCAATGATTATAAGGGGGTTTGTGAAGCTCTGAACAAAGCAGGCGAAATTTGCAATAAATATAACATCAGATTGAATTATCACAACCATGATTTTGAGTTTGAAAAATTTGAGGGTCAAGTGGCTTATGATTTAATGTTGAAAGAGCTAGACCCTAAACTGGTAGGCATGGAGATGGATTTGTATTGGGTAACCGTAGCCAAGCTGAATCCACTTGATTATTTCGCAAAATATCCTGGCCGCTTTGAGCAGTGGCACATAAAAGACATGGATAAGATTGATCCTAAAATACAAGTAGATGTAGGTACAGGCCGCATTGACTTCAAGTCAATATTTGCAAAAGCTACCCAATCGGGCCTCAAACATTTTTATATCGAGCAAGAAGCTTACCCAGTTAGTTCACTAGACAGTGTAGAGAAGTGTATTGGCAATTTGAAGAAGATAATTTAAATCTTCCTCCGCTAAGACCATAGAGAGGGTTTTCTACTTTTAATTTCATTTAAAGATCTTGTGTCTTTTAAGCTATTAATTTGACTTAATAGTATTAAGTTATTAAAGCCAATGGGTATCTAATTTGCCCATTAATATCTATTTCAATCGTTTGAAATATTTCATTTTCACCTTTTCTCTCCTTATTTTGCGTCCTCATAAAAGCCTGTCTTATGATTGATCCAAAAACCACTTACAAAATAAATCACCACGAACTTCCATCTTGGGTTAAGGAAATGGCTGACCTATGTAAACCGGATGCTATTCGGTGGTGTGATGGTTCCAAGGAAGAGTATGATGAGCTTTGTGAACTGTTGGTTTCAAAAGGTACTTTCGTTCGATTGAATTCTAAAAAAAGACCAACCAGCTTCGCTTGTTTCTCTGACCCCAGCGATGTGGCTCGGGTAGAAGATAAAACATACATCTGCAGTCGCACGAAAGAAGATGCAGGCCCAACAAATAACTGGGTAGATCCACGAGAAATGAAGCCGCGGTTGAAGAAACTTTTCGATGGTTGCATGAAGGGGCGAACCATGTATGTGATCCCTTTCAGCATGGGGCCGGTGGGTTCACCATTGTCTCAGATTGGGGTGCAGATCTCTGATTCGGAATACGTAGTAACGAACATGCACATAATGACGCGCGTAGGCAAGAAGGTAATGGATGTGTTGGGTGCTGATGGTGAGTATGTGAAATGTTTGCACTCAGTAGGAGCACCTCTGGCGAACGGACAAAAAGATGTAAAGTGGCCAACCAATCCAACCATTAAATACATTGTGCACTATCCTGAAGATCGAGCTATTGCATCTTATGGTTCTGGATATGGTGGCAATGCATTATTAGGTAAGAAATGTTTTGCTCTTCGCATAGCTTCTTCCATGGCGCAAGAAGAGGGATGGCTGGCAGAGCATATGCTACTCTTGGGTGTAAAAAATCCGGAAGGCGAAAAAACGTACATCGCTGCAGCTTTTCCTAGTGCGTGTGGGAAAACAAATTTTTCTATGCTCGTTCCGCCCAAAGAATTTGATGGTTGGAAAATCACTACTGTAGGTGATGATATTGCATGGATTAAGCCAAATAAGGATGGAAAGCTGTATGCGATTAATCCCGAAGCTGGCTATTTTGGTGTAGCACCAGGAACAAACGAAAAGACAAATCCAAACGCAATAGCGTCAATTTCTAAAAATACTATTTTCACCAATGTAGGTGTTACCGATGATGGTGATGTATGGTGGGAAGGCTTGACGAAAGTGCCTCCTAAAAATTTAACAGATTGGCGAGGAGAGAAATGGGATCCGGCTAGTGGCAAACCCTGCGCGCATCCAAACTCACGCTTTACTGCACCAGCCAATCAAAATCCTGTGTTAGATTCTGACTGGGAGAATCCAACTGGCGTACCTATTGGAGCGTTTATTTTTGGTGGAAGAAGAAGTACCACTATCCCATTGATTTATCAAGCTCACAATTGGAATTCAGGTGTTTATTTAGCGGCTACTATGGGCTCAGAAATGACGGCCGCTGCATTTGGTGAAGTGGGTAAGGTTCGTAGAGACCCTTTCGCCATGTTGCCTTTCTGCGGCTACCACATGGGTGATTATTTCAATCATTGGTTGCAGTTTGGAAGAAATATTCCAAACCCTCCACGCATTTTTGGGGTGAACTGGTTCCGCAAAGATGAAAATGGAAATTTTTTATGGCCCGGCTTCGGTGAGAATGTTAGGGTATTGAAATGGATCGTACAAAAAATTCAAGGTAAATCCAATGCTGTAGAAAGCCCTATTGGCTGGATGCCTCATTATGATGATATCGATTGGTCGGGCTCCGATTTTACCCGCCAGCAATTTGAAGCTATCATGAACATTGATCGCGAGGCTTGGAAACATGAGTTGCTTGACCATGCTGAACTTTTTGAACGTATGTATGACAAGCTGCCGAAAGAATTTATTTTTATGAGAGAACTTCTGCTCTCGAGTTTGTGGAGGTCGCCAGAGAAATGGAGATTAGAAACCGGAGAGGTATAGGGAATTAATCCTACTTCTCTGATATCAAAATCCCTGCTTGAAAAGTAAGAGTCTTGACGATATTTCCATTCTCGTCAAATTCTTTCCATTGTTTATGTTTTTTGTTGGCTACGTATTCTCCTTGCTCTTCAATTTTCCCGGAAGGGTAGTACTTCGTGTAAATTCCATGCTGACGGCTACCATAGTAGCCACATTCGGATAGCAGCTTTCCGTCTTCGTAATAATTTTTTACGGTGCCAGTGATCAGGTTATATTTCCATGTTTCTTCTACTGACTTGTTGCCGTTATCGTGGAATAAAGTTCGGATACCATGAAGCATACCTTTATCATAGTTCTCTTTTAATAAAAGGGTTTTGTCTTGTTTGCCGTAGAAAGACCAAGTGCCTTGCGGTCTGCCTTCGCGAAAATTCTTTTCATAGAGCAATTCGCCAGATTCAGTATACTCTTCCAGTTTGCTGTCTTTACCATTGAAAGCAACGGTTTCCTTAGTCTTTATTTTTCCGTTTTGAAAGTAATCTTCGTTGGTTCCATATTTGCCACCTTCTTTAAATTGGTATTGGTGGCGAAGTGCACCGGTGGTATAATACCCTTTGTTATCGCCATACAGTTTGGCATTCATAAAGTGGCCTTCCAGAATTAAGTGGCCTTCCTGATCGTAACTTTTAAAGTCGCCAATTTTTTCTCCATCCTTTATGCCATACACCAATTCTAGTTGTGCAGTTGGATAAAACGATTTGTAGTACCCAGCAATAAAACCATCCTTATAGTTAGCTTCTGTTTCTAACACCCCACTTTCGTAGAATGTTTTGGTTACGCCATTGGGCTTTTGATTTTTGTATGTTATTTCCTTTCTGATTTTTCCAGAAGGGTAATACTGTTTTACGAAGCCGTCCGGTTTCCCCTTAACAAATGAACTCTCCAATTTCATAGCTCCTGTCGAGTAATAGGTTTTGGCACTATCGATTAGTAAGTTGTTTTCGTAAAATGCTTTTTGAAGGGGCTTGCCCCGTTCGGTGAATACTTCTACGGGTCCGTGGCGCAATCCGTTTTCATAATTTATTTTTCGGATGAGTGTGCCGTTTTCGTGGTATTCGTAAAATGTTCCTGACCTAACGCCATTTACAAACGTACCTTCAAGAGCCAGCTTGCCATTTTGGAAATACCGCTTGTATTTGCCCTCCATACTTTGGTTATCAGCAGAAACAAAATATTGCTCTTGCACTTGCCGATTCATAGGATCGTAAAAAGTTTTTACTTCCTTTTGTTTCTGCGCGTTGGCGGTAAGGCAAATAAGAAGACAGAGGATGCTGAATAATCGAAGTGGCATGTGGCTATAGTTTCTTAGTTATAGGTTGATAAGGAAAAGGAATAACGAATGGATTTAGTTGATGTTGCATATCGATAATTTCCAAAATGGAAAGACTTTCAAGGTTCGCATAAAACTTCGAGAAAACTTCGGCCAGGGATAGAAGCGGAAAGCCCGCAGCGAAGCGTGGATAAGTGGGAGGGGTCGAGGACTTGGAGCGAATAGCCCGCCCGCCCGCCAAAAATCCAAAATCAAGTACGAAGCCTTTATATTCTCTCTATTACCATTGCCGAAGCACCACCGCCACCATTGCAAATTGCTGCTACGCCTATGCTTGATTTATTTTGACTTAGCACACTGGCCAAGGTAATTATTATCCGAGCCCCGGAAGCACCGAGGGGGTGACCTAAGGCAACCGCACCACCGAGTATGTTTACCTTCTCGGGATCAAGCCCCAGCTTAATATTGTTGGCGATGGCAACAGCTGCAAAAGCTTCATTGATTTCGTAATAGCCAACATCTTTTTTATCTACTCCGGCCATCTTGAGAGCCTTGGGA
>JAYVPS010000097.1:0-7701 GCA_043757225.1 Cytophagales bacterium
TCTTTCATCAACAGATCTTCGCGTCTGGTGCCGGAGGCCGGAACATCGATGGCTGGGTAAACTCTACGATTGGCAAGTTTGCGGTCGAGTTGCAATTCCATGTTACCAGTCCCTTTAAACTCTTCAAAGATTACCTCATCCATTTTTGAACCCGTATCGATCAATGCAGTTGCAATGATGGTAAGGGAGCCACCATTTTCAATTTTACGCGCAGCACCAAAGAAACGCTTAGGCTTGTGAAGAGCATTGGCGTCAACACCACCCGAAAGAATTTTTCCGGAAGATGGTATCACCGTGTTATAAGCTCGTGCTAAACGGGTGATGGAATCTAACAAAATTACCACGTCATGGCCGCACTCTGTCATCCGTTTTGCTTTTTCCAAAACAATGCTTGCAACTTTTACGTGGCGGTCAGCTTGTTCATCAAAAGTAGAAGCAATTACCTCTGCCCTTACGCTGCGAGCCATGTCGGTCACCTCTTCAGGGCGTTCGTCAATTAGTAAAACAATTAGATAAACTTCCGGATGGTTTTCGGCAATGGCATTGGCAATGTTTTTCAACAAAACAGTTTTACCGGTTTTGGGTTGTGCTACAATCATACCGCGTTGGCCTTTGCCAATAGGAGCAAAAAGATCCAAAATGCGGGTTGACATATTATCGTGTGTGGTGCTGAGTTTTAATTTTTGCTCAGGAAAAAGAGGGGTGAGGTATTCAAAGGCAACACGGTCACGGATTTCTTCGGTAGTCTTACCATTCACGCTATCCACTTTTAACAAAGCAAAATATTTTTCACCTTCTTTTGGTGGACGGATTTGACCTTTTACTGTATCTCCCAACTTCAAACCAAATAATTTTACCTGCGAAGGGGAAACATAAATATCATCGGGACTGGCTAAATAGTTGTAGTCGGACGAGCGCAAGAAGCCGTAGCCATCTTGCATAATTTCTAATACGCCCTCGTTAGCGACAACACCATCAAAATCCTTCACCATGCTTTCGCGTCTGGGGTTAGGTTGGTTCTGAGTATTGGGCTGTCTCTCTTCTCTATTTTCGTTTCTTACAGGTGTTTGCGGTTCTACAGATGGGGGTGCTTGTGGAGCTTCTTCGATACGCGAATTATCTTGGTTTATTTCAAAAGATTGTTCTTTTACCTCCTCTTCGCTGGCGATAGATTGTTCAGGTTGTTCTTGTTGCACCGGTGCCTGTGATGGAGTTGGAGCAACATTTTCGCGCCTGCGGGGGCGTAATTTTTTTTCTAATCCCGGAGCGTCAATTTTCTTTGTTGCCGGCTCATCAGCAGAGGCCTGCTGGTCGAGGATTTTGGTAATTAATTCCGGTTTACCCAGTTTCTTGGCGGGGATGCCCATTCCTTCCGCAATTTCTTTAATCTCAGAAATCAGTCTGACATTGAGGTCGTCAATTGTGTGCATGCAGTTTTAAAAAAGATAAGTGTAAAACAAAGATTTAGATTTATAGCGCGTGCTGAAAGACAGCAAAAGTCAAAAGCATTTAATAATTCGATGAACTAAAGGAAGAATAAGAATACAGGTACTTGAAAATTTATTGGTTTGATTGGCCTGGTGAGGCTGAATTGACTGTGCAAGTATAAAGCAAAATTTGAATAGTATCAAACAAGCACAAAAATTATTGGCTATTTTTGACGCCTAATCGATAAGTATGTTGCAATTACACACCCTGCGGGAGGAAACAGCAAAAATTTTGGATGGTTTGGCCAGACGGAATTTTAAGGATGCTGAGAAATTGGTTCTTGAAGCTCTTGAATTGGATAAAAGTAAAAGGTTCATTTTGGCAGACACTCAAGAAAGGGAAACGCAATCTAATCTTGAATCAAAAAAGATTGGTGAACTGATGAAGACTGGCAAAGCTGATGAAGCTACCAAATTGCGCAATCAAGTCGCGGAAGCTAAGGGGATTATTAAACAAAATCATGAGCGCCTGGCAAGTGTTGATAAAGAGCTAACCCAGGTTCTCTACAAAATCCCCAATGTGCCGGCTGCAAAAGTTCCGGCAGGGAAAAGTGCGGAGGATAATATTTATGAAGAGCAAGTTGGTACGATACCAAAGTTGAGTGCTGATGCCTTGCCTCATTGGGAGCTAATAAAAAAATATGACATCATTGATTTTGAGTTGGGGGTAAAGATTGCGGGTGCTGGATTTCCTGTATACAAAGGAAAGGGTGCAAAACTGCAAAGGGCGCTCATTAATTTCTTTTTAAATGAAGCGGATAAGGCAGGCTACATAGAAATGCAACCGCCTATTGTGGTAAACGAAGCCTCAGGTTATGCCACGGGTCAGCTTCCCGACAAGGAAGGGCAAATGTATTTTGTAAAGGAAGATGGTCTCTACCTGATTCCTACAGCTGAAGTGCCCATCACCAACTTATATCGCGATGTGATTGTGAACGAAGCGGACTTGCCTATAAAAAATGCAGGGTACACTCCCTGCTTTCGCAGAGAAGCTGGTAGCTGGGGTGCACATGTGCGTGGACTGAACCGCTTGCACCAATTTGATAAAGTAGAACTTGTGCAGATCAGCAAGCCTGAAAACTCTTACGCAATTTTGGAAGAGATGAGCCAACATGTTGCAAGCCTATTAGAGAAGTTAGAATTGCCCTATCGCAGACTTTTACTTTGTGGAGGCGACATGGGTTTTAATTCCGCGATGACCTATGATTTTGAAGTCTTCTCAGCTGCGCAACAGCGCTGGTTGGAAGTAAGCTCGGTCAGTAATTTTGAGACGTTTCAAGCTAATCGCTTAAAACTACGTTACAAAAACAAAGATGGTAAAATGCAATTGCTCCACACACTCAACGGAAGTGCCTTGGCATTGCCAAGAATTGTGGCGGCCATTTTAGAAAATAATCAAACAGCAGAGGGTATTAATATTCCCAAAGTGTTGGTGCCGTTTGCGGGTTTTGAGAGGATTGGGTAAGTGAAATAAATTGAGCTTGACTTTTCCAAAAATGATTGCTATGGGGATTCCTCCCGTTCAATAACAACTCTTTAATTTTTAGAGGTGCCGATTTCATGTAGGCCGCTCATCATTTAGTTTATTGACATTTAAGCATGAATTCGCTACTTTCACAAACTTTAAAAAAAGCGTAATGAAAAAGATCGTCTTGTTTCTCTCCTTAGTCTTGCTAATAGCGGCTTGTTCAAAAACTGAGAAGTCGGCAGTGTCAAAATATCCTGTTACCAAAAAAGGAGATGTAGTTGACACCCTTTTTGGTACAGCTATGGCCGACCCTTATCGATGGCTGGAGAATGACACAACCAAAGAAACAGCAGCGTGGGTAGCTGCGCAGAATGATGTTACGTTTGGTTATCTGAAGAATATTCCATTCCGTGATGCCATTCGCAAAAGGTTAGATGAAGTTCAGAATTACGAAAGGTTTTCTGCCCCTAATCGTCAAGGCGAATATTATTACTTTTCAAAAAATAGTGGCCTTCAAAATCACAACGTACAATACCGCAAAAAGGGAGAGAATGGAAAAGAAGAAGTTTATCTGGATCCTAACACGTTTTCTAAAGATGGCACCACTTCCCTTGGAGGAATGTCCTTTAGCAGAGACGGATCATTGCTCGCAATTTTGATTCAGGAGGGAGGCTCTGATTGGCGCAAGGCGGTAGTGATGAAGGCAGAAGATAAATCAGTAATAGGCGACACACTAACTTATTTGAAGTTCACAGGAATCACCTGGAGAGCCAACGATGGTTTTTATTACAGCAGTTATGACAAACCAAAGGGCTCAGAACTTTCTGCTAAAACCCAATTTCATAAAATCTTCTATCACAAATTAGGAACGTCTCAGTTGGCTGATCAAATGATTTTTGGTGGCGAGAAGACCCCAAGACGCTATGCCGGTGCTGGCCTGACCGAAGACGAGCGTTTTTTGGTGATCACCGCTTCTGCCAGTACAACAGGCAATGAATTATATGTTCAGGATTTAAATGACCCGAAAGGTAAACTTGTAACGGTAGTAGGAAATTTTGATAACAGTCACAATTTAATTGAGAATGATGGCAATACACTCATTATCCAAACCAATTTGAATGCCCCTAACAATCGCATTGTCTCTGTTGATTTTTCTAAGCCAATGATTGAGAATTGGAAAGACATTGTGCCGGAAACAGAAAATGCAATGCAGGGAGTTTCTACCGCCAACAAAAAGATGTTTGTAAATTATTTGAAAGACGCCAGCACATTTGTTAAACAATATAATTACAAAGGAAACTTTGAGCGCAACATTGAATTACCGGGGATTGGTTCTGCCGGTGGTTTTGGCGGGCGCATGGAAGAAAAGGAAGTCTATTTTTCTTTCACTTCGTTTACAACGCCTACTTCTATTTACAAATTGGATATTCCTTCCGGTAAATCTACTTTGTATGCGCAGCCCAAAGTTGACTTTGATCCAAGTGCTTATGAGACCAAACAGATATTTTACACGAGCAAAGACAGCACGAAAGTCCCTATGTTCATTGTTTATAAAAAGGGATTGGAATTGAATGGAAAGAACCCAACCTGGCTAACTGCTTATGGTGGATTTGGTATTAGCCTAACACCTTCTTTCAGCACCACCCGAATTGTGTGGTTAGAAAATGGTGGCGTGTTTGCGCAGCCTAACTTGCGAGGCGGTGGTGAGTATGGAGAGAAATGGCATGATGCCGGCCGCCAGATGAACAAACAAAATGTATTTAATGATTTTATTGCTGCTGGAGAATATTTGATTAAAGAGAAATATACATCCAGCAATTACCTTGCGGTAGTCGGGGGATCGAATGGCGGATTATTGATAGGCGCTACTATGGCGCAACGTCCGGACTTAATGAAAGTAGCACTTCCGGCAGTAGGAGTGATGGACATGCTACGCTATCATAAATTTACCGCTGGGGCGGGATGGGCTTATGATTATGGTACAGCCGATGATTCCAAAGAAATGTTTGAGTATATCAAAAAATATTCTCCTGTTCACGCCCTTAAGCCAAATACCAATTATCCTGCAACAATGGTAACAACGGGCGATCACGATGACCGTGTCGTGCCGGCACATTCATTTAAGTTTGCAGCGGCTCTACAAGAAAGCAATACAGGAGATAATCCTTCCTTGATTCGAATTGATACTAAATCGGGACATGGCTCTTCCAACCTATCTAAAGCCTTGGATGTAACTGCAGATCAATTTGCTTTTACCTGGTATAACATGGGAGTGATCCCGGAGATGGTGAAGAAGAAGATGTGAGGATAGAAATTAGATGTTGGAAGATTGAGTGACTGACAGTTTGATCTTCTCCGCTGCATTCTTTCCAGCGATAGCTTCCAATTCTTCCAAACTCGCTTCTTTAATTTTCTTAAAGGATTTAAAATGAGCAAGTAGCTTATCGGCAGTCTTCTTACCAATACCTGGGATGTTCTCTAACTCTGTTACAAAAGTAGAATTATTTCTTTTTAAACGATGGAAGGTAATCCCAAATCGGTGAGCCTCATCACGAATCCGTTGGATCAGCAACAGCCCTGGAGATTTTTTGCTGATCAACAATGGTACAGAATCATCTGGGTAGTAAATCTCTTCTAATTTTTTGGCAATACCAACAATAGGAATTTTTCCGTAGAGGCCTAATTCTTGTAAGGCTTCACACGCGCTGCTTAATTGTCCTTTGCCACCATCAACAATAATTAGCTGCGGGTATTCGCCTTGCTCTTCCATGATGCGTTTGTAACGCCTTCCTACAATTTCCTTCATGGAGGCAAAATCGTCTGGCCCCACTACGGTTTTAATATTGAAGTGGCGGTACCCTTTTTTGTCCGGTTTACCATCCACAAAGCGAACCATAGCAGCTACCGGGTTAGTACCTTGAAAATTCGAGTTGTCAAAACACTCTATGATTTTTGGATAGTGCACTAATCGTAAATTGTCCATGAGAATGTGCAAGACCTCATTCTTTTTTGTCTTCCGTTCTTCTTTGTTGATTTCGCGTTCTCGTTTTAGATAGAGGGCGTTTTTCAGCGATAAGTCCACTAATTTTTTCTTGTCACCAATTTGGGGGATTACGTTTTCAAACTCCTCTGACTTAACAGATAATACTTTGTTGGTAAACACTTCGGGATTGGAGCTTTTGTATGTGCTGCGCAGTTCTTGCGTGGCCATGCTCAAAATATCTTCATCTGATTCATCTAATTTCTTTTTGACTTCCAGATTTTTAGAAAAGATGATCGCGCCTTCTTTGATTTGAAGGTAGTTAATGAACGCGTCCGTTTCGCTACTGGCAATAGTTACCACGTCAATATCTGTCAGCTTGCGGTTTACCACCATCGACTTGGTTTGAAAATTCTCAAGCTTTTCTAATTTGAATTTATAGAACCCGGCTTTTTCAAATTCCAGCTTCTCAGAAGCTTCACTCATTCGCTCCTTAAAATATTCTTCTACAATGCCGCGGCTTCCTTTCAACACATTTCGGGCTTGTGCGATTTCTTCGTTATAGGTACTTTCATCTTGTAACCCTTCACAGGGACCTTTGCAATTGCCGATGTGGTACTCAAGGCACACCTTAAATTTTTTCTCCTCAATATTTTCTTGTGAAAGTTGTAGCGAACAGGTGCGTATGGAATAGAGTTGACGAACCAGCTCCAATACGCTGTTCATAGAACCTACGCTGGAGTAGGGCCCAAAATATTCGCCTTGCTTGGCAATGTATTTACGTGTAGAGATGATACGTGGAAATCGTTCCTTTAAAATGCAGAGGTAAGGGAAGGTCTTGTCATCTTTTAAAAGAATATTGTATTTCGGTTGATTTTGTTTGATGAGGTTGTTTTCCAATAATAGCGCGTCAAACTCGGTATTGGCCAATGTGTATTCCAGCTTGACAATTTCGGAAACTAATTTTTCTGTTTTGCGATTGTATTGTGATTGCTTGGTAAAATAACTGGAGACACGCTTCTTCAAGCTTTTGGCCTTGCCGACATAAATCAATACGCCTTCTTTGTTGTAATACCGATAGACTCCGGGAGAATCCGGCAGGGAGGCAATCTGGTCTTTTAAGTCTGACATGATCCGGAAATGCGTTAATAGTTATAGATTAATAGTTAACATGCGAAAACCAATAACCATTAACGAGAAACTAATTTTTAATATCCCAAGGCTCTTGATCGTCAACACGAACAGAGTCTGGAAGATCGGTGAATCTACCGCAATCAAAAGAGACATCAACACCGGTAGTAGGTTTTCTAAAGTAGCCTTTGGCAATTCCTGTAGTAGGATCGTCATAAGCCTTTGTCATATACTTCGCCCAAATCGGTAAGGCTGTTTTTCCACCTTGTCCAAAATCCCACGAAGGGAAATGTATTCCTCGTTCATCTCCACCTACCCACACCCCTGTAACTAAGTTGTGCGTGACACCCATATACCACCCGTCAGAGGCATCATTGGTAGTTCCTGTCTTGCCTCCAATTTCATTATCGATTTTTAATTCAAGAGGCAATCCAACCGAGGAGCCTCCTTGTTCTTCCACGCCACCCTTTAACATGTAGATCATTCGATAGGCGGTTTCTTCGTTGATGGCTTGCTTGGTTTTTGGAACGAAGTTTTCAATCACGTTGCCATTTTTATCTTCGATGCGGGTGATGAAAAAAGGCTGTGTGTTAATTCCACCATTTACAAAAGTGCTATACGCTCCCACCATTTCA
>JAYVPS010000098.1:0-28364 GCA_043757225.1 Cytophagales bacterium
CTTTATTTTTAGATTCAATTTGGATTATATAACTAAATACTTAGTTTTACAACGCAATCAATAGTTACATGAAAGAACTAACCAAGGCTGAAGACCAAATCATGCAAGTTTTATGGAAGTTGAAAAAAGCTTTTGTAAAAGATATTGTTGACCAATTGCCCAATCCAAAACCCGCTTACAACACGGTCTCCACGATTGTCAGGATTTTAGAGAGGAAAAATTTTGTAAGCTACAAAGCGTATGGAAAGACTCATGAATATTTTCCGCTTATAGCAAAAGAAAAATACACCCAGTTTTATCTCAACAACTTAGTGAAGGGTTATTTCGGAGGATCATTCCACAGCCTCGTTTCTTTCTTTGCGGAAGAAAATAAAATCAATCTGCACGACATCGATCAATTAGTAAAACAATTGGAAGAACTTAAAAAGCAGAAGCCATGAATCCATTTAATTATTATATGCAAGCTAATATTGCGCTTATTGTGGTTGCAACGGGCTATCATTTACTATTGAAAAACGAAAAACATTTCCACTTCAACCGTGCGTATCTATTAACCGGAATCGCTGCCGCACTTTTATTTCCGCTTATCACTGTACAAAGTTCCGTTTCTTTCTCTCCTTCCATTGGACAATCACTCTCAATCACTTTACTCCCTGAATTTTTCATAGACGGAAATAAAAGTGTTGATTTCAACTATGGATCAATATTGAAGGGATTGTACTTTTGTGTTACCGCACTCTTATTGGTAAGCTTAGTGTATAAGGTTTCTAATTTGCTGGCTCAAGCAAAAAAAATTAATCGTTTTACTCAAATAGAAAACTTCAGAGTTATAGAAAACCAAAACGATTACACCAGCTTTTCATTTTTTCGCCTTATTTTTATCAGCACTTCGTACTCAGTTGAAGAACGGCAACATGTTATCTCTCACGAAATTGTGCATGCCAAAAAACTCCATTCCATTGATATTATCTTGACAGAATTTTTAAAAATATTCTTTTGGTTCAATCCTGCTGTCTACATCCTGAAAAAACAATTTACTTCCATCCATGAATTTCAAGCTGATGAAGAGGCTTTGAAAAAATGTGATGCTAACCAATATTGCAATCTTCTGGCGAGGATTGCACTTCAGTCGGCCGACTATCCGATCGCCAATCATTTTAATAATTCCTTAACCCTTAAAAGAATTACCATGATTAAAAATGCAAAAGAAAGGCTGAAGTGGTGGAGAATTGCTTCATCTATAGCCATTATTGGAGGATTATTTTTGTTTGTTTCATGTAAACAAGAAAGCGAGCCTATTAATAAAATATCGCCAAGCGATGAGAGTGTACCTGCGCCAAGCGATAAAATCTCGCCAAGCGATAAAATCTTTAGTGTTGTTGATGAGAGTGCATCTCCTGCAAATGGATGGACTGAATACTACGGTTTTATTGGCGGCAATTTACGCTACCCAGAACAGGCTCGAAAAGCGGGTATAGAAGGAAAGGTATTTGTCCAATTTACTATTAACAAAGATGGAAGCCTTTCCGATGTCACAGTCCTTAAAGGAATTGGTGCGGGCTGTGACAAGGCGGCTCTGGAGGTAATCTCATCTTCTCCTAAATGGAAACCTGGAAAACAAGCAGGCTTGATAGTCAGGCAGCGATATACAATTCCAATTGTTTTCAAACTAGGATAGAGAAACTTTATTTAGAGGAAGGTGCAAATACCTCCTCTAATTTTTTTTCCAAAGCTGCCCCGCGAAGGTTCTTGGCAATAATTTTTCCTGTTTTATCGAGCAGGATAGAAAACGGGATGGCATTGATATTATAATCTTTTGCGGCTTGTGACTCGAAGTATTTCAAATCTGAAACATGAGTCCAAGTCAAACCGTCTTCGGCAATGGCCTTTACCCAATCCTCTTTGTTGCGGTCTAACGAAACACCATATACTTCAAAGCCCCTGTCTTTAAAGCGTTTGTATGCTTTCACCACAGTCGGGTTTTCTCTACGACAGGGTCCACACCATTTTGCCCAAAAATCAATAAGCACATATTTACCTTGCAAAGAAGACAATTTTACGATCTGACCAGTGGGATTTGCTAAGGAGATTTCTGGTGCTTGTTGACCAATGGCAGTAATCTTCAATTTTTCCACAACATTGGAAAGCTCTTTAGTAAATTGGGAAGCAGGCCACTCTTTCTTAAACTTCTCGTCTGACACGGCAAACAAGTCAAAGTACTTATCCTTATCTATTAGGTTCGGGTCTTGTAACAAATTAAATAGCGCTAATGAAACTGGCTGCCCCTTTAAAAAAGAGACAAGCTTCAACTTTTCATTTTCCATAATCTCGATGGCCTTACCCTGTAGCTCAGCGACTTTAGCATCATTCTTTGCAGCCACTGCAATTTGAAATTCCGATTCGAGGGCTTGCATCTCAGGATTTGTTTGAGACCCGCCCATCATTTGTTGCACTTGCGTAATTAAATCATGATCAGGTGAACCCTTAATCTCAACAAACCCTTGAGCCTTGTTTCCGTCTACGTTTAATTCGATATTAGTTTTAAACACCATTACGTTTACCACCTGCTTGTCATAAAAGCTGAATCGGTAATAGCCAGGCTCGGTCAATTTCAGTTTTTTCTCGAAAGTATAATTCGATTTCAATTGAATGGTATCTTTTTTACCACTGTTATCTTGCTTTATCTCTTGAACATAAATTTGCCCTTGTTGCGGAAAACCTACCTTTCCTTTCACCACGACAAACCAGCCGCTGTCAGTTTTTTTATTTTCTGAATCTCCCTTCTTTTCGGGGGTGCAATTAGCAAACAATGAAATGGTGAGTAAAAGACTTGCAATTACCTTCATAAATTAATTTTAAATTGTTGAATTTAGAATTTCGACCAATAATTGATTAGTGACTTTCGGGTCAGCCCTACCCTTACTGCGCTTCATGATTTCACCCATAAACATCGCGGCTACTCCTTTCTTTCCTTTTTTATACTCCTCTACCTTCAATGGAAACTCCTTTATTACTTCCTCTATCAATGGTAAAATTGAATCTACGCTACTGTTTTGAATTAAATTCAAACGCTGAGCAATAGCAAAAGGTTCTTCCCATAAGTTTTTTATCAATTCCGGAAAAACTTGCTGCGCGGCTACCGCGAAACTAACCTTTCCGGATTCAACTAAAGCAATCAATTTACTCAAAGAATTTGGCGCAACTGGTAAGTGGTTGATTTCCATATTCTGTTCATTCAAATATGATTTAACGGGTCCCATCAACCAATTCGATACTGCTTTAAAGTTTGTAGTATGTTTACAAACCACTTCAAAATACATTGCCATCTCCTTCGATTCGGTAAGTACCTGAGCATCATATTCTGGTAATTGATAGACCGAAACAAATTTTAGGAACAACTCGCGTGGAAGCAAAGGCATTCCTAACTTAATCTTATTAAACCACTCTTCAGAAACAAAAAGCGGACTTAAATCCGGATCAGGGAAATATCGGTAATCATTCAGTTCTTCTTTGGTGCGCATGCCGTATGTTTTGCCATTGTCGGCATTGAACGTACGCGTTTCAGAAATTACCGCTTCTCCCCTTTCCAGAATTTCCACTTGCCTTTCAATTTCGTATTCTATCGCACGCTGCACATTACGAACAGAGTTCATATTTTTTACTTCCACCTTTTTTCCAAACTCGGTGGCATCGTTAAGCATCATCGATACGTTGGCATCGCAGCGAAGTGATCCCTCTTCCATATTGCCATCACAAATCTCTAAGTACCGAACCAGCTTGCGGATCTCTGCAAGCGTAGCACCCGCATCTTCGGAGCTTCTTAAAACAGGGTTGGTAACAATTTCAATTAAAGGCACGCCCGAACGATTGAAATCCACCAACGTATCAGATTCATTTGCTAAGTGAATTGATTTGCCAGCATCTTCCTCGATATGAATTCTGTTGAGTTCAATATTTTTCTCAATTCCTTGTTTATTTTTAATGGTCACCAAACCACCAACACAAATAGGAGTTCTGTCTTGCGTGAGCTGATAGCCTTTCGGCAGGTCGGGATAGAAATAATTTTTGCGATCAAAAATCTGATAGCGCGAAATTTGTGAATTGCACGCCAATCCCATTTTGATGGCATGTTCTACTACTTGCTTATTTAATTTCGGCAATGTACCCGGGTGAGCTAAAGTAATTACACTAACATGTGTATTCGGTTCCCCACCGTAAGCAGCCGAATCTGAATTATAGATTTTGCTTTTTGTCAGAAGTTGGGCGTGGACTTCTAAGCCAATGACGACAGTATATTTTTCTCGTGTTGCTGGAGTCATTTTTCTTTAGAGAAGAACAAGTTGCTTTGCTTTTGAAATAACATTATCAAGTCCGCTTAAATTCTTTCCCCCTGCCGTAGCAAAGAAAGGCTGCCCACCGCCACCGCCATCAATTTCCTTGGCAAGCTCTTTCACCATGTTGCCAGCATGGAATTTCTTAGTGGCTTCTAATTTCTCCCCGATCATTACAGCGACTTGTGGCTTACCTTCTATATCAGCAGCCAAAATCATCAGCAGGTCATCAAACTGGTTGCGGAGAGCATAGGCAATATTCTTTAATGAATCTGCATTGGGTACAATCACTTTTTCGTTGATTAATGTATAACCATTCGACTTCACAGCTTTACGTGCCAACTCATCTTTAATCTGGTTGGATCGCTCTTGATTCATCACTTCCAACTTCTTTTCGAGTAGATGTTTTTCTTCTAACAAACTTTGTAATGAAGCAGGAACATCTTTCGGGTTCTTCAACAGCGTTTTTACTTCGCTTAACAAAGCCAATGATTGATTTAAATATTCTTGTGCACCATCAGCAGTAACAGCTTCAATCCTCCTAACGCCCGCTGCAACCGAATTTTCAGAAATAATTTTTAGCAGCCCAATATTTCCTGTAGCCTTTACATGGGTTCCTCCGCACAACTCAACAGAAAATTTTGGGTCGAATGTAATCACGCGAACAAAGTCTCCATACTTCTCGCCAAACAGTGCCATCGCACCAAGCGATTTTGCTTTTTCTATCGGTACATTACGCTGTTCGTTCAGTTCAATATTCTCCCGGATTTTTTGATTAACAATCATTTCTACTTTGGCAATCTCTTCATGCGTCATAGCAGCAAAATGAGAAAAATCGAAGCGCAAGATTTTTTCATTCACCAACGAACCTTTTTGTTCCACATGCTTACCCAATACTTGACGCAGCGCAGCGTGAAGCAAATGCGTGGCTGAGTGATTACTCATCGACAACTTTCGCTTCTCAACATCAATCTTTGCATTTACAACTCCTTCTAAGTTAGTCGGAAGTTTCTCTACCCAATGAACAATGAGTTCATTTTCTTTTTTGGTATCGATGACCTGTATTTTCTCTGATCCAATTTCCAACACCCCTGTATCGCCCACCTGGCCACCACTCTCGGCATAGAAAGGGGTTTTATCTAACACCAATTGAAACAACTCTTTGTTCTTTTGTTTTACTTTTCGGTAGCGTAAGATTTTTGAAGTTGACGACAACTCATCGTAGCCAATAAATTCTGGTTTATCACCATCGGTAACAATTACCCAATCACCCGTTTCTTTTGCCGCATCTGCTTTGGAGCGGGTTTTTTGTTTGGCCATTTCTTCGTTGAAGCCTTTTTCATCAACAATAAAACCACGTTCGCGGGCAATCAGTGAAGTTAAATCAAATGGAAATCCAAACGTATCGTATAACTCAAAGGCTTGTTCATCTGAAATACTTAAGGCAAGTGTTCTTCTAAGAAAATCAAATGAAGCTCTAAAATCTGAACGTTCATTAAAATCATCCAGCAATTTTTCAAAACCTCTCTCATAGAATTCTATTCCTCTAGGTTTAGAAATATTCTGGCCTATGTGAGTCGCCATTTTAACAACTGCAACATTTCTTTGATACTGATCAATTTCTATGCCATCCGAATCCTCCAAATTTTTAGAATCTAAATATTGAATAACTTTATCATAATAATTGAGAATTTCATCTAATCTTCTAATACCATTCTCCAGCGTTCTCAAAAAAGAAATCTCTTCCTCATGCACCACTTTACTCACATAATCTTGTTGCGAGTGTAATTCTGGAAATACATCTTTCAACTGTATGGCCAGTAGAGGAACTAATCGATATAGAAAAGGCTCCTTGAAATTTAGATATGAAAATCCATAGCGCACTGCTCTTCTTAAAATTCTTCTAATCACATAACCTGCACCGGTGTTGCTGGGCAATTGCCCGTCAGAAATAGCGAACGAAACCGCGCGAATATGATCGGCCATTACGCGAATGGCGATGTCTGTTTTGACCTCACCCCCTAGCCCCCTCTCCACAGGAGAGGGGGTTGCCTCAGCCTGTTGTGCTCCATATTTTACATTCGCGTGAAGCGCAATGAAATCCATTAACGGCCTGAATACGTCCGTATCATAATTGGAAGTCTTGCCCTGTATAGCCATGCACAATCGCTCGAAGCCCATGCCGGTATCTACATTCTTAGCAGGGAGGGGTCTAAGTAATGTTAATTTAGATCTAAGTTTCTCTCTAGCTTTTTTATCAGTATTTGAAGCACTTAAATCAAATTGAAGCAATTCATTTGAGCCTCCGTTTAACGGATTCCAGTACCTTTCAAACTCCATGAATACAAGATTCCATATTTCAACCACCTGTGGATCATCATTATTAACCAATTCTCTTCCAGGCCTTTTTTTGATTTCATTTTCTGAACGAAGATCAATGTGGATTTCTGAACATGGGCCACATGGGCCAATATCTGCCATTTCCCAAAAATTATCCTTCCTGCTCCCAAGAATTATCCTGTCTTCATTCACAAAAGATTTCCATAAATTGAATGCCTCATTGTCGATTTGAAGATTATCATCAGAGTCACCTCCGAAAACACTTACATACAATCTCTCTTTAGGGAGTTTGTAAACTTCCGTTAACAGCTCCCACGCCCAGCTAATGGCCTCCTTCTTGAAATAGTCACCAAAACTCCAGTTGCCGAGCATTTCGAACATGGTGTGGTGGTAGGTATCTAACCCCACATCTTCCAGGTCATTATGCTTTCCGCTTACGCGAAGGCACTTTTGAGTATCGGCTATCCGCTTGCTAGTAGGAATAGAATTGCCCAGGAAATTATCCTTAAACTGCACCATTCCTGAGTTGGTAAAGACTAGCGCAGGGTCATTTTTAAGTACTAAAGGGGCGGAAGGCACGATTTTATGTCCTTTACCCTCAAAAAAATCTAAGAATTTCTTTCTAATTAAGCCAGAATCCATTGAACCAAAAGGGGTTATTGTTTGCTGTGAATACTTTTTCTTTATATTTATGGGTTCAAAACCCTGCTGAACGGCAAAATTAACCGCAATGGGGTCATAATAAAAGAAATCAGCCAAAAGGTTGAGAATGGCCAACGTAAAATTCAAATATAACCCCAAGACCATCCGCTATGAGCGCGCGAGCATATCGTTGTTGACTGTTGCGAGCAAAGCTTTTGGCTATTTAACTTTTGGTGGGATGTTTTTTGTTGGGCTGGTACTTCTGCAGAATTTCTTGTTTGATACAGATTTAGAAAAACAACTTCGTGCAGAAAACGAAGAATTGGCGAAACATAAAATAGTGCTTACTTCGCGCCTTCAAGCTTCTGCCGGGCGAATCAATCAATTAAAAAACGAAGACAAAGCTCTGTACGAAAAGCTTTTTGAATCAAAGGCTGAGGGAGAAACAAGTGATACCAACCGTGACAAAGAAGAAATTATAACCGCAGGTCCGCTTATTTTTTCTGAATGGATGTCATCTGCAACCAAACAATCTGATGAGTTGTATAAAACAGCCAAGTTAAATAATAAGGCTTTCTCAGAAAGTGCCAGTATTGAAAAACACGAAATTAAGATTTTGAAAAGTTTGCCAACCGCACCTCCTATTGAAAACTTTGAGGTTGATAAACTGGTTTCCGGCTTTGGTAAACGGATCAATCCATTTCATAAAGGTCTTTATCCACACGATGGGGTTGATATCGCTGCCACGACAGAAACCAATGTTGTAGCTGGCGGCCCGGGTATTGTATTGGCGTTAAGTCACAGTAATTTATTGGCAGGCTTTGGCAACTATATTGAGATCGACCACCAAAATGGAATAGTAACTCGCTATGCTCACTTGGGCGAAATTAAAATCAGTTACGGTCAAAGAGTTTCTAAAGGTCAGGTAATTGGAACTGTAGGTTCAAGCGGTGGATCGATTGCACCCCACCTTCATTATGAAATAATTAAAGATGGTAAAAACATCAACCCTGTTAAATACATTATTGGAGGATTGAATAGTGACCAGTATCAGTTGTTGGTGAATAATAGTCAGAAGCAAAACCAATCTCTCGACTGATATGGGCAGGCTTAAATTCACTTATAATCAGGACACATGCAAGTATGAACCCATCGTGGTATCGTCCAGACAATTGGGCAGAAGTATCTTTCATTTTTTAGGAATTTCTTTTTTAATTGGAGTAGCCGGATTGGTTTCTGTAATGATCAAACTTCCATTCTTAGATGAAGTCGTTCAGCAAGAAAGAAATCAAGAATTGAAATCCGAATGGAGAGCGATGAATCGACAAATGGCCAAAGCCTCAGAGCAGTTGCTTGCGTTAGAAGAAAACGATGACCACAATTTCAGAGTAATATTGGATTTAGATCCGCTATCACCAGAACAACGTGAGGCAGGTGTCGGTGGTAGGGAAAAAGAGGGTGCGAACATTACAAACCAATTGATTAAAAATGCTTATCTAAAATCTGAGAAAATCATTAATCGACTGGATATTGAAACTCAATCTATGCAGCAGTTGATGAAAGAATTGGAGAAGAAAGAAAAAATGTGGGCATCGCGCCCTGCAATACAGCCCATCAACAATAAAGATTTAACACAACTTCATACTATTTTTGGAATGCGAATGCATCCGATATTAGGCTATGTAAGACCGCACAATGGACTTGATTTTGTCTCACCTAAAGGCTCACCTGTATATGCTACAGGAGACGGAAGAGTGGAGTTTGCCGGATTCTCGACTTATGGTAATGTGGTTTACATCGATCACGGATTTAATTTCGAAACACGCTACGCTCACCTTACCAATTACATTGTAGCACCGGGACAGTTAATCAAGCGCGGTCAGATTATCGGCTATGTTGGCAACACAGGTTTATCAGCCGGGCCACACCTTCATTATGAAGTTCACTACAATGGCATTGCCATAAATCCGATCAATTTTTTTCAACGCGACCTCAACAATAAAGAGTATGAAAAATTGATTGAGTTGGGAAGCAGGTCAACCACTTCGTTGGATTAGCTATTCCTTTTCCGTAACTGGTTTTAATTATCACTCCTTAAAAATTCCACAAAGATCACAAAGCAAGCACAAAGTTGCACCTTGCTATTTCTTTGTGAATCTTTGCTAAATCATTTCTTGTTCAATCATAATTCTACGCTATCTCTATGTTTCGCTTATTTCTTTTATCATCCCTTATTTTTTACTCCAATCTACTTCTAGCCCAGAAAAAAGATACCGTTACAATAATCGGCACAGGTGATATTATGATGGGCAGCAACTACCCCAACGATTATTCATTGCCACTCAACGATGGTCTTAACTTGATGAAAGAAGTAGGATCCATTTTACAAAATGCTGATGTAACAATGGGCAACTTAGAAGGTGTGCTACTCAACCAGGGCGGCATTGCAAAAACTTGTCGAGATCCAAAAGTTTGTTTTACTTTTCGGTCACCGGAAAAATACGTTCAGAACCTCGTAAATGCAGGCTATGATGTAATGAGCTTAGCCAACAACCACTCCGGTGATTTTGGAGATCTCGGAAAAAAAAGCAGCATCAAAGCATTAGAAGGTGCGGGAATATATCAATCAGGCCAAGCGACAAAACCTTACGTTACTTTTCAAAAGAATGGAATCAATTTCGGATTCGCTGCCTTTGCGCCTAATACAGGATGCGCAAATATCAATGATCTCGCAGAAGCTAAAAGGATAGTTGCCCATCTCGATTCAATTTCAGATATCGTCATCGTTTCTTTTCATGGTGGAGCCGAAGGACCACAGCATGAGCATGTGCCTCGTAAAACCGAAATTTTCTACGGTGAAAACCGGGGCAACGTATATGCCTTTGCTCATCAACTGATTGATGTCGGTGCTGATATTGTCTTTGGACATGGCCCACATGTCACGCGTGCCGTAGAAATTTATAAAGACAAATTCATAGCTTATAGCCTCGGTAATTTTTGCACATACGGTGGCATCAACGTATCTGGCATTAGCGGATTAGCTCCTATTATAAAGGTATTCGTAAAACCCGATGGCTCATTTTTCAAGGCGAAGATCACCTCCACGCGCCAATCTTTTCAAAGCCCTGTGGCCATTGATCCACAAAATCAAGTGTTAAAGCGAATTCAACAGCTTACCAAACAAGATTTTCCTGAAAGCCGCATTGAAATCGATGAAACTGGTTGGGTTAAGAAATCCACAAAATGATGTGAATAGGTTGTCAATAAAAAAATTGAACAACGTTGCACCGAGGTTAAAGAATTGTTACTTTGCACAATGTTCAATTCAAAAAATTGAGCAAACCCCCAGGTCTTACCAACTGCATGGCATACAAAGAAAAAGAAATTGAGAAGCTTTATTACTCAATCGGTGAGGTAGCCGAGCAGTTTAATGTAGCCCCTTCATTAATTCGTTTTTGGGAGTCTGAGTTTGAACTCATCCAGCCAAAAAAGAACCGTAAAGGCAATCGGCAGTTTACCAAAGAAGATATTGACAGCGTTCGCACTATTTATCATCTCGTAAAAGAGAAGGGCTTTACCCTTCAAGGCGCAAAAGAGATGTTGAAAAATGACACGCAGTCTGTTCGCGACAAAATAGACTTGTTAGATTCCCTAAAAAAGGTCCGCCAGTTTCTGGTCGAAGTTCGCGAAAAGCTTGCTTAACTAATTTGATGATGATTCAATTTGATGATTTGAAAATCGGGAGACCCTTTTCAAATTTATTAATTTTCAACTCTTCAAATTAACCATGAATCAAGAACGTCTCTCCTTTCTTGCACTTCACAACACCCCGGGCGTGGGTGATTTTTTATTAAAGCAATTGATTAGTTATTGTGGATCGGCCGAGGAAGTTTTTAAAAAACCCAAAGGAAAGTTGATGAAAATCCCTGGCGTAGGATCAATTACTGCCGAATCTATCCTCTCCGAAAAGCCATTCGCTCTGGCAGAAAAAGAATTAAAAAAAGCTGAAAAGTCCGATACCGAAATTCTGTTCTACACTGATAAAAAATATCCGGGCCGTCTAAAACAAATTGAAGATGCTCCGGCTCTTCTTTACTTTCAAGGAAATGCCAATCTCAATTACCCAAAAACTGTAGGCATTGTTGGCACCCGACAAGCTACCAGCTATGGAAAAGATATGGTAGCGAAAATTGTAAATGATTTAGCCCCCTATCAACCGTTAATAATAAGTGGCCTTGCTTATGGTATTGACATACAAGCCCACAAGCAAGCGCTAAAAAATAGTTTTCCAACGATAGGCATCATGGGTAGCGGCATGGATATTATCTATCCAGCTGCTCATAAAGAGACGGCAATAAAAATGTTGGAGCACGGAGGTCTTCTTACCGAGAATAGTTTTGGAACAAAGCCCGATGCACACAACTTCCCGGCACGTAATAGAATTATTGCCGGCTTGTGCGATGCCTTGATTGTTGTAGAAGCAGCCGAAAAGGGTGGTGCCTTAATTACCGCAGAGATTGCCAACACCTACAACAAAGATGTATTCGCTGTGCCCGGAAGCATTGGAAACACCTACTCAGAAGGATGCAACAAGCTAATTAAAACCAACAAAGCCAATATTTTTACCTCCGTGAAGGATTTGGAATATATCATGAATTGGTCGCTAGAGAATGTCGCTCAAAAGAAAATAAAATCTAACCATCTTGATTTAAGTCAGTTCGAGCCAAACGAACAAACTCTTCTTCAAATCTTAAAAGATAAGAATGCGCCAATCATGATCGATGAGCTGACTATCAAATCTTCTTTAGCGCCAAGTTTGCTAGCTTCCATATTA
Organism: Cytophagales bacterium; assembly: GCA_043757225.1. Taxonomy (GTDB): domain Bacteria; phylum Bacteroidota; class Bacteroidia; order Cytophagales; family Cyclobacteriaceae; genus ELB16-189. Next base: position 12,148 of record JAYVPS010000098.1, read on the forward strand.
CTAGGATTAGAATTTAAGAATATAGTGAAGTCCTTACCGGGAAAAATGTTTGCTCTGATTAATTAACATTCGGCTAGTTGAATTCATAACTCCTCAGTGAGTAGGAAATATCACCTCCGCCATCCGTAAGGATTCATCAAACGCTTTTCGATCCAATTTTGGAAAGGCATTTTTAGCATCCAGATAAGTCAATACAGTTTCGGTAGCAAGATTCCCAACTAAATCATCTTCAGCCATTGGGCATCCTCCAAATCCTTTTATCGCACCATCAAAACGTTGGCAACCCGATCCATAAGCGGCTTCGATTTTTTCAATGGCTGTAGTGGGGTTAGAGTGCAGATGCACTCCAAATTCAATAGCCGGAAATTTTGTTGTAAGGGTCTTAAATAAATATTGAATCTGTTCCGGTTTGGATACTCCGATAGTATCAGCCAATGAAATTATTTTAATTTCTAACGTAGCAAGAATGTCACTGAATTGCTCAACTACCTCCACATCGTATGGATCACCATACGGATTTCCAAAACCCATACTGATGTAGGTGACTAAGGTCTTCCCAGACTTAATACAAAGATTTTGAATTTCATTAATGGAATTCAATGCTTCCGTAATTGACTTGTTCGTGTTTCGTTGCTGAAAAGTCTCTGAAATAGAAAGTGGAAAGCCTAAATAACTAATAGCAGGATGCTTACAAGCCTCCTCCGCCCCACGAGTGTTGGCCACAATTGCTAACAACTTAGATTTTGATCCTTCTACCTTCAATTGTGAAAGCACCTCAGCAGTATCCCGCAGTTGTGGGATCGCCTTGGGGGAAACAAAACTCCCAAAATCAATCGTATCGAAGCCCACTTCTAAAAGCTTATTGATATAGAGTATCTTCTTTTCAGTTGGAATAAATTCTGCAAGCCCTTGCATGGCATCTCGCGGGCATTCTACTATTTTCATGCGTTACTATTTATTGTCATAAGGGGCAATGAAATGGAACCAAATTAACCTTTCACTGGCATAACTTGGTAGTTAGTCACCTCCTGCTATCAAACGTTTAAGTTTAACAAAAATGGTAAATCTTTACCAAAGAAAAATAAGGACAATAGTCGGCTAATTTGATGCTTTAACAGAAAAACCGAGTTGATATCTGATTTGACTGGATTAACTTACTCAAATAAAATTTTTCAATGGCACTTCCTCCATTTTCCGGTACACTTGGCTCCAAGCGGGCAGCACACTTACTTCATCGCGCGTCCTTTGGCCCTACCAAAGAACTGATCGATAGTTTTTCGACCCTTACAGCCAATCAAGCAGTAGCCCAACTTTTTCAACAACCTTTGCCAGATCCTATCTTGCCGATTGACCCTGCAACTAACAAAGAATGGTTTCTTTCAGGAATCAATCCGACCAGTAAAGGGAACTTTCAAGATTATTTTAAAGGATGGTTTCTTGCGCAAATGCTCAGTCAGGGAATAGCGCCTAGCCAATCGCTTGCTTACATTACCCGCGAAAAAATAGTTTTCTTCATTCATACCGTTCTCACCACCATTCAATCAAAAGTAGATGACAGTCGTTCGCTTTACTTTCAAAACCAATTATTCAGGCTTTTTGCTTTTGATAAAACGGCCAGCTCCAAAGTAAATTTCAAAGAATTAGCCAAAAAAGTATGTGTTGATAACGCCATGCTGAAAGTACTTGACGGCTATCTCAATGTAAACGGCAATCCGCAAGAAAACTTTGCACGTGAATTACATGAACTTTATACCATTGGGCGTGGATTAGATGGCATTAAGTATCCCAGTACAGGGCAGGGTGACTATTTCTTCTATCAGGAAAAAGATGTTCAAGAGGCGGCCAAAGTTCTTTCTGGCTGGGAGATGAGTATTGAAAGTAATTCAGTCATCAATAATCAATTCCAAAACCTCGATCCCGATACACTGTTACCCAGGGGAAAGGTAAAAGGAGGAAAAACCAATGCCTCTTCACATGATAACAGCACCAAAACATTTAGCAGTCGCTTCGCCAACAAACAAATAAAGCCAGACCCGCTTTTAGCAACCGGAGGAAATGCGACTGAGGCCAGCGCTTTGGACGAAATCAGCCAGTTGATTGAGCAGCTCTACGCTTCACCCGAAACAGCACGCGGCATTTGTCGCAAAATCTATCGGTTCTATGTGTATCACGCCATCGATCAACCACTCGATGATTCTATCATTGCCGGCATGGCAAACACTTTTACCTCCAATGGATTTAAACTTCAACCTGTACTGGAGGAGCTTTTCCAAAGTCAACATTTTTACGATGCTGCGCTTGGTGTGAATGACGATAGCTTCGGAGGCATTATTAAATCGCCCTTGGATTTAGTGATGGGAACCGTGCGGTTGTTTGATATTCAGTTGCCTGACTATATAACTTCAGCAAATGATTTCTACGCCAAAACCGATGGATTACTTAGAAGCCTAAGTTCAATGGGTATGAATTTTTATGATCCTTCTGATGTAGCTGGCTACGATGCCTATCATCAATATCCAATTTATCATAGAAGCTGGATTTCTACGAATTATCTGGCAGAGCGGTATAAATTCATCAATGAATATGTTTCAGAAAATCAACCTGCGGTTGGCGCCTTAAAAATTGATCTAGTCAATTTTGTTAAAACCAAGTTTAGCCCAGCAATTGCCTCCAATGCAAAGTCACTCATCATTGAATTGGCAAAATATCTTTTGCCGCTTAACGAAAACCTTACCTACACAACAGGTGCTGATGCAAACGCTGGTTTAACGGCCGCCCGGATGAATTACTTTCTAACTGCTTTCATCAAAACACCCCTCATTGATACTGACCCTGAGCCGTCATGGACAGACCGATGGACTACCGGAAGAGATCCGGAAACAGTTCAGAACCAATTGCAAGGTTTATTCAATGCTATGATGCAATCGCCAGAGTTTCAACTTTATTAACCAAAGAAGATGAAAAGAAGAAGCTTTATAAAAAAACTATCTTTAGCAGCAGTACCATTTACCTTAGGTGGTATCCCGATGCGGTTAATGGCTGACAACTCCCTTACAAGGATGGCCAGTCAAAGCACCAATGACCGCGTGCTGGTAATTTTGCAAATGCAAGGCGGGAACGATGGATTAAATGCCTTGATCCCAGTTACTGATTATGATCAATATTATTTTCGCAGGCCGAATATCGCCATTCCTATAAAAAACAGTCCGCGCAAAATGATTAAAGTCGATTCTACTTTGCCCCCCGATGCACAGGTAGGGTTTCATCCGGATATGATTGGTATGAAGGACTTATACGATCGCGGGCGCATGGCCATTGTTCAAGGAGTATCTTATAAAAATAATAACGGCTCTCACTTTCGGGGGCGAGATATCTCCTTTATGGGCGGAAGTTTTGATGATTACTTTCCCTCCGGTTGGGTAGGTCGCTATCTGCAAAAAGAATTCGCCCCCAAAAATTATCCGGCCGATTTCCCCAATCCGGATATGATTGATCCGCTTGCCATCGAAATGGGAAATGATGTTTCATTAATCTTTCATCAGAAGGATAATATTCCTACCTCAATTTCTATTAGTGATCCAAAACAATTCGCAGACTTAGTAAACGGGCTAAACGGATTTCAAGACCAGGGAATTGACCCCCGTGGAATTCCTCCTGTGGCACTACAAAACTCACCTTACGGAATAGAAATGAATTGGATTTTAGGCCTAGAAAAAAAATCGAAAGACTATGCCGAGCGATTGTATGAAGTTTATAAAGGCTCAGCTGAAACAGCGCTCACTTATCCGGAAACCTATCCTTTTAATGCTCCTCCCGGAAGTTTGAGAAATGGATTAACTCCACAATTAAAATTAGTAGCCCGATTGTTAGATGGCGGTGGTGCTGGCAAGGGGGTAAAAACAAAAGTCTTTTTAGTAAAAATCGGTGGGTTTGATACTCACGCTGGCCAAGTGGAAAGCTTTGACCCCACGATGGGGGCACATGCTGCCTTGATGTACCATATTTCTTCGGCCATGCAGGCATTCCAAAACGATTTGAAAGCGCGTGGATTAGAGGATCGCGTATTGACTGTAACTACTTCTGAATTTGGAAGACGCGTGCATTCAAACGGAAGTTTCGGAACTGACCACGGCACCGGTGGTCCAATGTACATATTTGGAAAAGGCGCGAAGCCCGGAGTAATAGGCAAAGCTCCTGATCTAGCAAAAGACAATGTAGAGATGCAGTATGACTATCGTCAGGTATACGCCAGCATACTTAAAGATTGGATGCTGGTAAACGAAACCACTATTAACAATGATATTTTCTTTAAGAACTTCATTTCCGGCCCTAAAGAAGAGGGCGCAGGAAATTATGAAGCCCTCACTGTGGCCGAACAAGTTATTTCAGGAGTGCAAAATGATTTTGTGTCAAACCGATTTGGGTTACTAGATTGCTACCCGAATCCTGCTAAAGAAAGCACCATCATTAGCTTCAAAATGAACAACACCAACCATGTGAGCTTAAATTTACTTGATAATAACGGAAGGTTGTTGAAAACCATTTTGAATGAAGAAAGAACCGAAGGAGAACATTCTGTGGCAGTAACGGTGAATGATTTGCCTAGCGGAATCTACCTTTATCAAATTAAGACCGGATTCCTTAACGAAACCAAAAAGCTAATTATAACCCGATAAATTAGAATTAGAATTTAGAATAAACCAACTAACACATGGAATGAAAAAATACTACGCATTAATCTTTTTACTGGCTGTCTGCCTTGGCTCCTTTGCACAAGGCAAAAAGAAAAATCCAGCACTGAATCCAAAACAAAATAAAAAAAATGATTTTCTGGATAAGCAGTGGTGGCTGGGTTTTAAAGGAGGCTTCAACTTGTCACAGGCAGTCTCACAGAAGCAATATACCATACTAACGCCCACTAACTATGATGCTTCTCTCAACAATAAAACTTATGATAGCTACAATGTTCGGGGAATTGTAGCCACCGTAGAGGCCAGTTTTTACTACAAGAGCTTTTATTTTAGTTTTCAGCCCTCCTATCGAAGTTCATTCTTTACTTACTCCAACCAATTGCAATGGACCAATCCTGAAAACGCTGCCGAAATGCTTGTTCAAAATTACCACCATGAACAAAAAGTAGAATTTGCAGACCTCCCCCTCTTGGTGAAGTATGATATCACCCGCAGTCGCCTACGCCCATATATACAGGTAGGAATTTATTATTCTCTCTTAATCAATGCTATAAAAACTGTAACGGTTACAGGAACTGATTTTGCTTCAGGGGGAACCAATCCTTTGAATAGCGATCCGGTAATTGTAGGCACGAAAGACTTGTTCACGAACTATTGGGGTCTGATTGGCGGAGCTGGCGTTACCTATCAACTAGGTAATGTGCGATTGGTGTTAGATGCTTCCTATCGTTATGGGATGAGCAACATCGTCAATACAAAAAATCGATTTAGCAATGATCGCCTTTCGGGAATTGGTGATGCCCAAGATGATCTAAAACTCCACAACATAATGGTTACAGCCGGTGTGCTGTTCCCGATGCGTTTCCTTAGCACTGATTTTAAATCCAATGACCGATAATCTTATGAACAGATATATTTTATTGCTTTCCCTCATCGCAGTTTCTGTTTCCTGCTCCAACGACTCAGATCCGGCCGCAGACAAAGCTAATTTCATTCGGATTTACGACAACAATAAGTTTAATGCTTCTTACTTTCCAATCGATATCAAACAAACTCCTGATGGAGGCTATTTGATATTAGGTGGAAGACGACTTACCGATTCTAATTTTTCTGGTACCTATTTGCTTAGGGTCGATCAATACGGTGCTTTTATATCACAACAAGAAATTGGCTCAGATAAGGTGGCACCTATCGGGCCTCTGTTAGAAACTGGTGGCAAATATTATTTCTTTAGTATGACACCGGTTGGGCTGACGAGTCAACTAACAGAAATGGATGCAGAAGGTATTATAAGCAAAACTATTGCAGTGGGAGGTTCCTATCCTTCAGCCGCCTTCAATGACAATGGAAATTTCGTTTTATTGAGATATGATAATAACGCTAAGCAATCCGTGGTGGCCATAGTAAGCCCTGGTGGAAGTGTTACAAAATCAAAAGGGTTTGATATTGGTGCTGGCGATGATGTGGAAGCCCCTATTACCAGCCATTTCATTCGCACAGGCAGACAGTTTCCCTTTCAAGTAGGAAAAACCCTGAGTGGTCAATACTTCTTTAATGGATTCTATAATTATACATTTTCATTAGTCTTCACCGATTTGAATGCAAAAGATCCTCAAGGTGTTGTGCAAGGGCAACAAGATGATGGAGGCTTTAGTGGAATCTTACCGCTTGATGGTAGTCGTTACGCGGCTGCTCGTTTTAATTTTGGCGACAGCTACCTTTTGCCAAGCGCTTCGATCAATTCTTCCGGAATATCATCTGCCGTAAATCTAGGCGGCAATACACTTCCTGAACTTTCTTCCAATGCGATTGTAAAAATCATCAATGCGACTATCAACAATAAAGAGACTGTCCTCTTCGGAAGCAATACCAAAAGCAAACAGATTTCACTCTATGGATATGATAAGGCCACAGGAAAATTTTTAGGCAGCCGTTATCTCGGTTTTTCAAATCCATTTGAAATTGCTACTATCATCTCAACTGCGGATGGTGGGTTAGCCGTTTGCGGCACTACCTATGTAGCCGGTAGGTTTCCACGCATTTGTCTTTTCAAAATATCAAAAGAGGAACTAGGCAAATCATTCAATAAATAGTTGTTCGCTAATGGTTATTAGTTGTTGGTATCATCCAGTTTCATCACTTTCAACTAATAACGATTAACTAATAACCTCATCTTGTTCTTAATCTCGTATGTTTTTTCTTCCTTCGCCATAGGTTATGGTCAAGATAGAAGAAAACAAAAGCCTGAAGCTATTCAATACGTTTGGTCTTGACGTAAAGGCATCTTATTTCTGTGCTATTTCAAGCATTGAAGAGTTACAAGCACTGCTTAAAACTAAAATCTATCAACAAACCAAGCATTTAATACTTGGCGGAGGCAGCAATATCTTATTCACAAAGGATTTTGACGGCTTGGTAATCAATGTTGGCTTGAAGGGGATACATGTTGTACGCGAAAATGACGAAACGATCACATTGCAAGTAGCATCCGGTGAGGTTTGGCATGAGTTGGTGATGCATTGCGTAAAAAATAACCGTGGCGGTATAGAAAATCTATCATTGATACCTGGTTTAACAGGTGCGGCACCAATACAAAACATCGGAGCGTATGGTGTTGAAGTGAAAGATGTGATCCAATCGGTGGAAGGTATTGATCTAAACACAGGCGAAGTAAAGTCCTTCACCAAAGAAGAATGTCGCTTTGGATACCGCGAAAGTGTTTTTAAACACGAAATAAAAAAAAATATTTTTATTTCAAGTATTACTTTAACTCTCACTACAAAAAGTCATCAACTCAATGCACACTATGGTGCGCTTCAAGATACCTTGAAGCGCATGAATATCACTTCACCAACAATACAATCAATCAGTGATGCAGTGATTGAAATTCGTCAGAGTAAGTTGCCTGATCCATACATCATCGGCAATGCAGGAAGTTTTTTTAAGAACCCCACCATCACACAACAGCACTATCAATCACTACAACGTCACTATGCAGAAATTCCTAACTATCAAACTGTAAATCAAGAAGTTAAGGTGCCTGCAGGTTGGTTGATAGAACGGTGCGGATGGAAAGGAAAAAAAATAAATGAAGTCGGTGTTCATGCACATCAAGCATTGGTGTTAGTGAACTACGGAAATGGAAATGGAAATGAAATTGTTGATCTCGCGAATAAAATTATCGCAAGCGTGAAAGAAAAATTTTACATCACACTCGCACCTGAAGTGAATATCATTTAATGAAAAAAATAGTGCAGTTATGTTCTCAAAATCAAAAATCATCTACATGATATTCTTAGGTAATAAAAAAATATATCACGAAAAATTTTTGCAGATTAATAATTTGTTATACATTTCGTAAGTTTTAAACTAAAACAATAAAACGCTATGGCAAAAAAACCCGCTAAGAAAGCAGCTAAAAAAGCAAAGAAGGCTGCTAAGAAGAGAAAGTAGTCAAGCTTAGCTTGATACTTCTTAAAGAGTAGTGATTTAATCACTACTCTTTTTTTGTGCCTCGTTTTTTCCTATTCATTAATTATTCATCCAGTCTTGATTGACTAATTTTTCTTTCTCTCCAAACAATCCGGCATTGAGAATCTGTAATATTAGCTCTACCGATGCTAGTTCTCACCATTTTGAAAATGCAATTAATCCTTTCAAACATCGATTGCGTAAATATTTGTGCCTTACCTCCTTGTTTGGCAGACAACAATGCCCTTAACTTTGACCTAAAAATGAAACCCACGACCAAAATAGCTAAACCCACTAAGGCAAGGCCTGCGGTGAAGACAATTGAAGCCAAAGCTCCGACCAAAACAAAGGCGATTGATATCGAAATGGTATCTAAAAGTATTTTAGATAAATTCAAAGCCTTGAACGTAGACGAGCAACTACAATCAGAGATTGAATGGTGTTTAGGCAGCTACAGCCACGACAAGAACCCGATCGGATTATTCCAAAGTGCAGAAAAGGCATTGCCTATCCTTAGAGAGAGACTTGCCAGCAAAACAAAAGGCATAACGGCAAAATTCATTTCTGATATTGAGAAATCAGTAAAAGCTTAAGAGAAATTCATCTTTAGAGGGCTGTGCTGGAAAGTTCAGTCCTTTTTTTATCTCCTTCCCTTGCTCTCAAATCATGTGAGTAACATTGCTCAGTTCGCCCACGTAACGCACACAGGTAACTCCAAATTTATTTAGGAAGTCAACACCTTCGTCTGCTGGTATTTTTTTATACTCTGCATACGAGTTAAGGTAAATCACCTTGCTAATTCCCATACTATAAATAATCCGAGAGCAGGCCAAACAAGGTGATAACGTAACATATAAAGTAGCGCCTTCTACCGCAGTCTTATTTTTTACCGCATATAAAATGGCATTTTGTTCTGCATGGATTGCCAACGAACAACTTCCCTTGGAATCACGTGGGCAGCCAACTTCAGCCCATTCCTCATCACAATTATGTGTACCTGATGGTGGACCATTGTAGCCAATTGAAATAATCCGGGTATCCTTCGTAAGCACAGCACCGACATGCCGCTTCACGCAATGAGACCGCTTGGCCAAATTTACAGCCAACTCCATATAAATATCATCAAAGGCAGGTCTTAGTTCGGGCATAGCTATTTCAATTATTTGCAATAATACCAATAACAAGTACGAGTTGCGAGGGCGAGGTGCGATTTTTTAGAGTGAATCAAATTCTTATCTTCGTTGCGAAACATTAGCGTGATGCAGCTTCGGATTTTATTCTTTTTACTCTTGTCTCCACTTTTCTCTCTTGCTCAAGAAGCAATTCAACCACGAATCAGTCCGTTGGCGGTTGTTATTGCCCGATACAAAGACACCTATTTAAAAATCATCTATAGTCAACCACACAAGCGAGGTCGCGAAATAGTTGGCAAACTCATCCCGTTCGATCAAGTGTGGCGCACCGGGGCCAATGAAGCTACTGAAATCACTTTTACCAAAGACATATTAATCAACAACCAACTTGTAAAGGCTGGAACCTATTCACTCTTTAGCATTCCTCAAAAAGGTAAATGGACAATTATTCTCAACAGCGATTTAGGATTATGGGGCTTATACAACTATAACCAAAAAATGGACGCTCTTCGATTTGAAGCACCTTCTGAACTATTAACAGAAGTAGTCTATGAGCCGTTCACGATATTAATTGATCAGAAAACAGATATGGCCACAATATCTTTGCTATGGGATAAAACAAAAATAAGCTTCCCCATTCAATTCATTGAACCTAAATAAAAACTATGCGGATCATTTTTTCTATTCTCCTCCTGATCTCTACCCTGTTCGCAGAAGCCCAAAGTGAGCTTGCGAAAAGGAATGGCTTTAAGGATATTAAATTAGGCAGCCTTGTAGATAGCGTGAAGGGAGCGATTTTTAAAAAGGATTTTATTGAACACAAAGAGTTCGCAGCAAAACTATACGAAGTGGAGCATGCCAATTACGAAAAAGTAGGATCCGTGCCTGTTAAGAAGATTGAATTAAAAACATATAAGGGCTTCATCTACGACATTTTAGTCATCACAGCCAAAGATCCCCAAATCATGCGCGGCCTCGAAAAATCATATGGAAAGGCAACGTACAATATTCGCACTGAGACTTATAACTGGGTAGCCCCTGATACGTTGAGTCTGGTTTACAAGGGACATCACAAAGATTTTCGTCTCAGCTACCGCTCTGCGCCTGTGCGCAAAATGATGTTTATAGATAAGGGGAAGAAAATTGAGGAGCTAGCAGATGATTTCTAAGAAGAGCTAGGTATAAGTTGTTATTATTCCACCTAATAACTTAAAATCAGACTAACTCTTATAACTAATCCGATAGATTACTCCGGCCTGATCATCACTCACCAGCATCGATCCATCCGGCATCTGCAATACATCCACCGGTCTTCCCCATACTTTTTGTGTAGCATCATTCATCCAACCACTTGCAAAGGTTGTATAGCTAGAAGAGTTACCTGCATTATCCACTTTTACTAAACTCAATTTGTATCCATTCTTTTTAGAACGATTCCATGATCCATGCTCTGCCAGAATAATTTGGTTTTTATATTCAGCAGGAAACATGCTACCAGTATAAAACTTCAACCCAAGCGGTGCAACGTGTGCTCCTAAGTTTTGTACTGGCTTGGTGAAATCGCTACACGGCTTTTTATTTCCAACCTCCGGGTCCTTAATAGTGCCCCCATGGCAATAGGGATAACCGAAATGCATTCCAGCTTTGGGCGCAGTGTTCAGTTCGCATGGAGGAACATCATCGCCCATCATATCGCGACCATTATCAGTGAACCAAATATTTTTTGTTTCTGGATGCCAAGTGAAGCCAACGGTGTTACGCACTCCATTGGCAAACACTTCTAAGTTCGTTCCATCAGCATTCATTCTTGTAATAGAAGCAAAAACGGGATCTTTTGATTCGCATATATTACAGGGCGCACCTACTGGTACATAAAGTTTGCCATCAGGACCAAAGGCGATATACTTCCAGCCATGGTGCTTTTCAGTTGGGAATTTATCGTAAATAATTTGTGATTGACCAGGATTGGCTAACTTGGATTCAATGCTTGCAAACTTGTGAATTCGGTTCACCTCGGCTACATACAAATCTCCATCTTTAAAAGCTACTCCATTGGGCATATTGAGGCCAGAGGCAATTACCCATTTTTTGTCAGCCTTAAAATCACCATCAATATCTTTTACGGCATACACCTTATCTTCGCTTTTGTTCCCCACAAATAAAGTTCCGCTCGGTGATAAAGCCATCGAACGGGCGTCCTCTACCTCAGCATAAACGGAAATGGAAAATCCTTTAGGTAGCTTGATTGATTCAAGCGGAAGGTTAGCGCTTGCGTCTGTGATGGCCACCATAGAATTATCTTCTGATGAAACAAGCTCTGTTGCTGTTTCTTTGGAGGAATGGTTGCAGCATACCACTGCTAATGCTAAAATAAAAGGAAATGCTATTTTTGACTTTTTCATGAGATAGAAATTTAAGAAAAATAAAACAATAATTTGAGATTACTTGATCTATTCCGTTAGGTGTTTCATTTGATGGATAAGCGGTACCGGCAGCAAGTTTAAACCTAAAAGACTATGCCTCTATGCCACAAGCTCAAAAGATCCATGCTAAGTGCTACCGCAGTATGAATTAGTGCCCCCATCCAAACAGAACCTGTCCGGTAGCTCATCATACCAAGAAAAATCCCGGCAAAAATAGAAGCGATGCACTCCGGAAGCGGTTTGTCGAAATGAATCATGCAATATGGGATCATCATGGCGAAAATAGAGTAGGCGCCAATATACTTTTTAAGGCCATGAACCATAAAGCCGCGAAAGAAAAATTCCAATGCAAAAAATTGAAAGACATAAAGGCACTCCCATGCAAAAAAGTACGGAACCATATCCTTAGGGTTAGTGGGCACATAAAATGGATAGGTGACCTGAAACTCAGACGAGTAAGAAATTAAAAAAACTACCGGTAATAAACAAGCAAAGGCTAAGGCATACGTTCCAAAAAAACCAAATAAGGCTTTATGCTTCAGTCCATACTCGCGAAGATTTTCCTTGAAAATAAATTTGACAACTACCATTGGAACAACCACATAAAAAAAGATGGTGACCAAAGCCCAGTACACCAACTGCCAAAAAGGAAAGTGGGCTCCGTACTTCAGGTGGTATTGAACGGTTTCAAATAAACTATTCAGCCCGAAAAAACGAAATAGCTTTCCAAAAGAACCAAATAGAGCTGATGAAGACAGGAACCTGATTGCCAACAGGCAGCAGGCACTCACCACAAATACAATCAACGGTTTTTTTTCTCGTTGTTTGATCTCAGCCCATGTAAACGGAAATAGTTTCATCAATTGACCAAGGTAAGTAATTAGTTAAGAGTTATTATCTAAAAGTATTAGTCACTAATCCGAGCCAATAACTAACAACTAATAACCAATAACTAATTACCTTTGCAGCAATTTAATCGAAATGATCTCAGTTTCTAATATCTCATACTTCATTGGCGGGCGGGCGCTGTACGAAAATGCGTCTATGTTTATTAAACCAGACGACAAAATTGGCCTGATTGGGCTTAACGGGCGCGGTAAGTCAACCTTGCTAAAAATAATTGATGGCGAACTCACAATCGATGCCGGCTCTATCAGCAAGGCGAAAGATTGCACCATTGGTTTCCTTAATCAAGATCTTCTATCCTACCAAACGGACGATGCTATCCTCACTGTGGCCATGGGCGCGTTTAAAGAAGCGGTAGAGACACAACGTCAATTGGAAAAAACCCTTCATCTGTTAGAAACCGAATATTCAGATGATCTGGTAGACAAGCTGACTAAGCTGCAAGAAAAATTTGAGCAGTTGGATGGCTACACCATGCAATCGAAGGCAGAAGAAGTATTAGAGGGAATCGGGTTTACCACCAAAGATCTTCATCGCCCTTTGAGAGAATTTTCCGGAGGCTGGCGCATGCGTGTGATGTTGGCCAAACTCCTGTTAGAAAAACCTTCGTGCCTGATGTTAGATGAACCAACCAACCACTTGGATCTGCCATCGATTGAATGGGTAGAAAATTATTTGCGCAATTACGAAGGAGCGGTTATCATCGTCTCGCACGACCGTACTTTTTTGGATAATGTAATTTCTAAAACCGTAGATGTTACTCAAGAGCAATTGATCACCTACGAAGGCAACTACTCCTACTATCTTCAAGAGAAGGCAATGCGCGAAGAGATACAACAAGGCGCTTTTGAAAATCAACAAGCCAAAATTCGCCAGACAGAGCGCTTCATTGAACGCTTTCGCGCGAAAGCAACTAAGTCAAAGCAAGTACAGTCGCGTGTGAAGGCATTGGATCGGATGGATATGATTAGTGAAGTGGTAAACGATACGGCCGAAGTAAACTTTCGATTTACTTTTAAGCAGACATCGGGCAGGAATGTGATCATCATGAAAGATGTTTCCAAGGCATACGGCCCACTCGATATCTTGACGAAAACGAGTGCCACCATTGAGCGTGGGGATAAAATTGCGCTGATCGGTGCCAACGGAAAAGGCAAGTCTACCTTGCTGCGAATTATTGCCAACACCGAACCGGTAGATGGTGAGCGAACCATTGGGCACAATGTTATATATGGTTTTTTTGCTCAACACCAGTTAGAATCATTGCACGTTGAAAGCGAAATCTTAGAGGAACTGAAGCAAGCCGGCAGTAGTAGAACAGAGCAGGAGCTGCGAAATGTATTGGGCTGCTTTTTATTTTCCGATGAAGACGTGTTCAAAAAAATAAAAGTGCTTTCGGGTGGAGAAAAATCCCGCGTGGCATTGGCAAAGACAATGATATCGGATGCTAATTTCTTATTGTTGGATGAGCCTACCAACCACTTAGATTTTATTTCAGAAAACATTCTGATCCAAGCATTGCAGCAATATCAAGGGAGTTTTGTGGTGGTATCTCACAATCGTCACTTTGTAAGTCAGGTGGCCAACAAAATATGGTATATTGAAGATCACCAGATAAAGGAATACCCCGGTACATTTGATGAATACGAATTTTGGAAAAAGAAAAACGAGGCTGCTAAAATAGTACAAGCCCCCTCCAAAAAACAACCCAAACCAGAACCCAAGACAAAACTAAAACCCACCCCTACTCCCGGGAACGAAAAGAAAATCAGTGATCTTAACAAGGAGCTAAAAAAAGTGGAAGACGCTATTCACAAACTGCAAAGAGATAAAGAAGCCATTGAGGTCGTTTTGGCCAAACCCGAAGTGTATTCCGACTTTGAAAAACTGAGAACCGTACAAGAGCAATTTGAAAAGGCGGATTTCAAATTAGAAGAAGAGAACAAAAAATGGGAATCTATAGCGTTGGAGATTGAGGAGTTGGAAGGGCAATAGTTGGATTCGCGCAAACGAGAGTCACCCACTACCTCCAACCAAATCCAATTTGAAAAACAGCACGGTTTAAATCATTCTTAACAGTATACTCGCTGAAGGTATCTTTATTCCCAATCACTGGTGAAACAGTGTATCGATAGTCATACCGATAAGAATAGGAAGCAACTTGGGTTTTGAATCCGACAGAAAAAAATATCTTCCATTTCTCTAAATTGACATAGTAGGTAATGGCTGGGTGAATCATTACCCCCCCTTGTTGATTAAAGTTGGGTAAATTATTTTCGTTTACATCCCACCAAGCCCAAGCATGGCCTGCATTTAGCTGAATTAATAATCCATTTTTATTGCCCGATATCCTTTCAGAAAGGTGAAGAAATAATGGCATGGTCTTCCAATGATCATAGCCATCGGCTCCAATGCCGACACCCACCGAAAAACGCTTCGTTAATTGGACACCATTTATGAGGTATGCAGAAGCCGTCAACCTTTTCCCCAATGTGCAATCGTTGCAGCCAATTTGCATTCCACTCAGCATCATACCCATATAGTGTGGGCGAAATTTTGTGGAATCTATTTTGCCTTGAGCGCTCAGATCCATCAAACTAAAAAAGCAAAGTATAAAAATAAAATGCCGCATATTTTTAGTATTGATAATGTTGCCGATCACTGATGAACAATCATAAGCTTACTGAGCAACTTAATGTCTTTCAAATTGGCGTAATCAAATTGATAAATACCATCTTTGCCAACCATAATGGCAACATTCGCATAAGGAATTACATCGTACGTATTGATGTCTTTGTAGTGAGCCAATTGATTCTCTGAAATTTTTAAGCGATCAGTGGCGTCATAGACCTTCAATCCATCATCCCCATCACAAATAAATAATGTTTTGTTATCGATGCCTAGTCCATGCGGGTTCACCATCGGATAAGATTTCAGTAAGACGGGGTTCTTCAAGTCTTTTACATCAATCACATCTAATTGGTTCGTAAACCCTTGACAGGTAGTTCCTGAGCGCAGTGTAACGTAAGCCAAATCATTTTCCACTACCACCGGGTCGCACCTGCGAATATGAGAGTATAAACTAAGTTGTGTTGGTTTTTCAGGATCTGTTAATCCGAAAATATACATGCCTGTTTGAGAGCCCATAAATAAATTTCCGTTGTAAGGAAAAATGGTTTCAATGTCCCAAGCGATATTCGATTTACCTTTCAGGGTTGGGTCATTTGTATTTTGAATATTCACTACTTGCAGGCTCCCGGCATCTAACATATAGAGGTAATTGCCCTCAATGGTGAACCGCGCCATAGAGCCACCAATGCCTGTTGAGTTTCCTGGGGCAATGGCAGCTTTTGAACTGAAAGAGGCACTCTGAGTTAGTGCAATCCCATCATTATAATAAAATCCGCCCCACTGTTGCATGTTAGCCTTGCAAGTGGATTGGGTGATTTTCACTTCCTCTTTGGAAACCCAATTGGTAACAAGCCCGCGCTGAGGGTCTACCGAAAAACCAAGGCTATTGTAGTTAGAGAAAATGCCTTCCAGCCGCTTTACCATTTTTATATTTTGTTTGTCTGAAATATCAAAGGCAATTA
>JAYVPS010000099.1:0-7673 GCA_043757225.1 Cytophagales bacterium
CAATTTTGATAAATCAAAAATACACCATCGTAACGATTACCCCAAATACTTCACCATCATTTTGTTATCTGAAAAATTTCTAAAAGCGATTTCCCTGCACCCTTTCCTGAATTGGCGGCTGGTACCGATCCTTTTTTGTACACAATATTTTTTCCATTGGCATTCAATGTTAGTTGATCACCTTGAATGGAATAACCAAATACCATGTTACCTTGGTTAGTAATAAGAGTTATTTGCTCTGGAGTACGCTGATATGAAAATGTATTACCTAAATAAGTACATTGACCATCCGATCTGAATTCTATTGTTTCTCCGTTGCCCGACCAAGCACCAATAAGACTTTTCGAATTAGTAGTTGTAGCTGAGGCGGAAGGTTGCTTCTTTTGAATGGGTTGAACTTCTTGCCCTTCGGCTACCGGCTGACTTAGTGCTGCGCCATTGCGAGAAAATATAACGGATCCTTCCAGATCACCACCTGATAATGTTAATGAGTTCCCTTGTAGGTTAAAAGAATAATTGGTGGCAACTCCTGATTGAGTGATGGATAATTTATTTCCCACAATTGTGTATTTGACAGGCTCTCCATCAAACTCTCCGGATCCATCGGGGTTGAGCATAAGTACCATTTGAAAACCGGATTGACTGTTCTGCCAGATACCCTGAATTTTATTTTGTTGGGCTTTAGCGCCAATCTGCGCAACGGCTGAAAATGAAATCAAAATCAAACAAATGACCCATGCCAATTGATTTTTCATAATGGTGAAATTTAGGAGAGCGAATTTAAGAAAATGCGCTGAACAAACGAACTAATTTACAACTCAGGGCTGACGCATCTAAATGTCAAAAAGTGATATTATAACTAACAAACCACATAGGCACCTAAAAACACAACGGGCAGAAGCGGAATAAGAAGATTATTCAACCGCAGGAATAATTCCCATCTTACGCATTAGAAAAGTGGCGTTAGCACGTTGTGCTACACCACGATTGAGTTTATAATCAAAAGTCAACTGATCGTTTTCAATTTTGCCTTCAAAGCAAGTGTTACAAATTTGATTGGAATACTGTTGCTCCATATCGGCAAGGGCAATATCATGCGTAGCCAACAACACCAATGCTTTTTGATGAATCAATTGTTTTATTAATTCGCGGGAGCCCGCTTGCTTATCGGTAGAGTTGGTACCCTTCAATATCTCATCTAACAAAAGAATCATAGGGTTGCCGGACCGAAGCTCTTCGATAATAGATTGTAGTCGATTGAGTTCGGCAAAGAAATAAGACTGATGTTCTTGTAGTGAATCTGAAGTACGCATGCCGGTGCGCAAGGAAGCAACTGGGCTGCTCCAGGCAGTTGCACAAACAGGAGCCCCGTTCTTCGCAAGAACATAATTGACACCGATGGCTCGCAAGAATGTGCTCTTGCCTGCCATGTTTGCACCTGTAACCAGCATTAATGTTGACGGGTTTCCTAACTCAAAGTTGTTGGTAATGCGCTGGGGTGAGGGGATCAACGGATGGCCAATTTCGTTTCCCTTGATTGAGAAGGTTTCATTTATTTCTCCAAAGACAAAGGAGGGCTGATTAAAGTGAAGTGTAGCAAAAGACAACAGAGCATCCCACTCCGCTAAGGAATCAAGCCAGGTAGGAAGTGATTGAGCATGATCGGATCTCCATTTTTCCAACCGGGCTACGGCATGCAAATCGTAAAGAAATAATCCGTTGCCAAACATCATGGCCATTACGTTCATTCGCGATTCCAGTGCGTTGGCTAACGATGAAAATTCTGCAACGCTATCGGCTGCCTCATTGGCAAGCTGACAATGCTTTTTCATAATCGCAGTAGAACAAGGTTGTTCTTTGAGCAGTTGAAAAATCTTTGAATAATTTCCAAGAATAGTTTTATAGACTGAAACGGAGATTTGAAATTGTGCAATTTGCTTGCTATGGACTCCGCAGAGTACCAATTGCACGATCATCATGAAAAAGAAAATGGATTGGAAGACTGAATTGAATAAAACACCAAACAAGCAAAGCCATGTAACGATGGGGAGCACCCATCGGATAATGGTATAAGACCTTTTCGCATAAAATCGGGAAGGCTCTTTCAGCCAAGACCATAGTATTTTAAGATCAAACTCAGAATCTTGAATTTGCTTTCCTGTTGCCCAGGAATTTTGGCGCAAATCGTTAAGCGGCTCCAATTCACGAATTGCTTCTTGCCGTTGAACGATTGAATCTTTGTTAAAATTTAATCCGGTCAAGTCTTTGGCCAGCTTGTTTTCTCCCAAACGAGTAGCACATCGGTTGATATATTGAAAGAGTGATCCCTTTCCAAAAAGATCAAGGTCATTGCTAAAACTATGATGAGGATCGATAAACCGAGTTCCATCCGGGAATTGATCAAAAATGAAATTGATTGAGTTAGCCTCCAGTTGATTTAGTTTAACCAGATTGAGCAATAGCTTTTGTTGCTCTTCTACTTTCACCTGCTTCCTCACAAAAAAAATAAACAGCACCATTAAGATGGGAATCGGATAGAAAAAGACGCTGTTGCTTAGCCCCAAATAACCCAAAAAAAGAATGATTAAAGCAATACCTAAGCGACCGTATGAATACTGTCTAATAGTTATTTTAGTCTTATCTACGTCCCCTTGAAACTGGTTTATTTTATGCTGATAGAAATCGGCTGATACCATAGTGGAGATTGGGAGATTTGATTAGATAAATTTTTCAATAATTTTCATCACCTGGCTTAGATATTTTTCATCAACGCTATCAAAATCGTTGAGTTCACTACTATCAACATCCAGCACCAAAGCCACTTCTCCATTTTTATAAGCAGGTAGAACAATCTCGGATTTAGAGGCAGCGCTACAGGCAATATGGCCGGGGAACTTCTCTACATCAGGAACAACAATTGTTTTTTTCTCTTTCCATGATACGCCACAGACTCCTTTGCCAAAGCCAATACGCGTGCAGGCAATTGGCCCTTGAAATGGGCCAAGCACTAATTCATTATTTTTTACGATGTAAAACCCAACCCAAAAGAAATTCATTGCTTCCTTCAAGGCCGCAGCAATGTTGGATAGGTTGGCAATCACATCTGTTTCTCCGTTGGTCAATGCTTCGATTTGCGGAAGCAGTGATTGGTAGCGGGCAGCTTTATCCTGACTGATGTTGATGACGAGTTGCTCGGCCATGGATCAGAGACCAGAGGTTGGAGATTGAAGATCATTGGCAGGAAGGATGGCCTGATCAGTATCGGTCTCCGGATTTTGTAAAGTCTCTTCATTCAAAACTTCTTTCTCTTTAAAGAATCGTTTTTGAAAAATTAGAATGGAAGCGACACCCAAGAAAATAGATGAATCTGCAATGTTGAACACAGGACTGAAGAACAAAAAATATCCACCGCCAAAAAAGGGAACCCACTCAGGCCAGGTAAAATCTGCCAGGGGAAAAAACAACATATCAATTACCTGCCCATGAAACCAAGGGGTTGGCGAACCAATGGGTGCGTTGTTTAGATACACACCGTAAAAGGTACTGTCAATAACGTTACCAACGGCTCCTCCTAAAATAAGAGACATGCAAATTAAAAAACCACGATGCGATTGCTTTTTCACCATTAGATGCAAATAATAACCAATGCCAAACATGGCAACAATACGAAAGAGGGTGAGAATTAATTTCCCGAACTCACTTTCCCATCGTATACCAAATGCCATGCCCGGGTTTAACAAGTAATGCAGTTTGAACCACTCACCCATCACATTTACCTCTTCGTGCAAGTACATATATTTATGTACTAACAGTTTGCTGGTTTGATCCAATAAGATGATGGCCAATGCTATCAAAAAATATTTTAAAACTTTCATTCGGATTGCTTAATTCAAATTTATTTTCACTTTTAGAACAAACTCATCCACCTCTATCTCAGAAGGATCGGTAAGTTGTTCCTTTAACTCTAAATGCAGGGCTTGTGTTTCAGTACTGATGTATTCTTTAAATTCCATTAATGCCGCAATAACCATTTCACTCTGTTCCTTTGGCAACTGATTTTTTTCTACTTCAATGGAGATTTTATCCAGCACTTGCATGCCTTGATCCTTACGTAAGTTTTGAATGCGGTTCACAAAATCACGGGCAATGCCTTCTCGTTTTAATTCATCGGTGATGTTAATGTCCAATGCAACTGTAATTCCTTCTTCTGAAGCTACTGCCCAACCGGGAATGTCTTCGGAACTGATCAATAAATCCTCTAAGACTAAATCAAATCCTTCTTTTGTCAGCGTGCCCGCTTTTTCAATCGCTTGAATATCTTCTTTGACAAAAGAATTAATCACAGCAGAAACCTCTTTCATCTTGGCGCCATACTGCTTGCCTAGTTTGGCGAAATTGGGTTTCACTTTTTTCACCAATAAACCAGAAGCATCATCGATATATTCTATTGACTTTACATTTACTTCCAACTTAATTATATCCTCAACACCCTTGATTCGATTGGCAAATTTTTCGTCCAGTACAGGCAGCAATACCTTCTGCAAAGGCGTGCGAACTTTTATTTTACTTCCTTTCCGAATCGAGTGTACTAACGAACAAATTCGTTGTGCGTACTCCATTGATTTTTCTAATTCGGTATTGATTCTCTTTGGTTCGACTTTTACCAAATCGGTCAAGTGGATGGATTCAAAACGCAGCGGTGTTTTGTTTTGCTTGGCGCGATCGCGAATCGAGTCAGTCAAATTCTTATACAACCATTCTGCAAAGAATGGAGCGATGGGTGACATTAATTGAGCGGTAACCATCAAGCATTCAAACAGTGTTTCGTAGGCAGCCTTCTTATCGTCTGTCATTTTGCCAACCCAAAAACGCTTACGGTTCAAGCGCACGTACCAATTGGAGAGATGATCGTTCACAAATCCCTGAATAGCACGAGCTGCTTTAGTAGGCTCATATTCCTCATAGGCTTTGCTCACTTCCACAATCAATGATTGAAGTTTGGAGGTAATCCAACGATCGAGTGGGGTTAAATGACTTTCTGCTACTAAGTTCATTTCATCTTTGGCATAACCATCGATGTTGGCATACAAAGCAAAGAATGAATATGTATTTTGAAGGGTTCCAAAAAATCTTCTTTGGGTTTCTTCAACTCCGGCAAAGTCAAATTTAAGATTGTCCCAAGGCGGGGCGTTTTCAATCATATACCAGCGCAGTACATCTGCACCATATTTATCCAGCGCTTCAAAGGGGTTTACCACATTACCCGTCCGTTTCGACATTTTATTGCCATTTTTATCAAGCACCAGGCCGGTGGAGATTACATTTTTAAAAGCCTTGCCGTTGTTGCTAACCTTTTCATTTACTTTTTTTATCTCTTCGCTGCTTTCGCTCAACAATACGGCAACGGCATGAAGCGTAAAAAACCAACCGCGAGTTTGATCAACGCCTTCAGAAATAAAATCAGCCGGATACGAATTTTCAAAAATCTCTTTGTTCTCGAATGGGTAATGCCATTGGGCGTAGGGCATGGCACCGGAGTCAAACCAAACATCAATCAAGTCGGTTTCGCGGAACATTTTTTCTCCTTTAAGACTGACCAATACGATTTCGTCAACGTAAGGGCGATGAAGATCAAATTTTTCAGTGTTAAATGTAGAATTTGGAATTCCTGCTTTTTTAGCCTTCTCAATTTCGAAAGTCAATTGCTCGATAGAGCCGATACAAATTTCTTCTTTGCCTTCTTTTGTTCTCCATATTGGCAACGGTGTTCCCCAAAAACGTGAACGTGATAAATTCCAGTCCACCAAGTTCTCCAACCAATTTCCAAAACGGCCTGTGCCGGTAGATTCGGGTTTCCAGTTGATGGTTTTGTTTACCTCCACCATTTTGTCTTTGAGTGCAGTAGTTTTAATGAACCACGCATCTAACGGATAATACAATACGGGCTTATCTGTGCGCCATGAATGTGGGTATGTATGCTCGTACTTCTCTACTTTAAATGCTTTGTTTTGTTCTTTCAGAATGATGGAGATAATGACATCCGTATTTTTATAATCAGAATTTGTCTCGTCTTCATCCGTATAGTTCTTTACATAAAAATCATCTGCACCTAAAGTTTTGTGTGTTTTGATTTTGTATTCAGCAACACCTTCTTGCAGTTTCTTTCCAATCTCGTTGACAAATTTTCCCTTCTTATCTACGATTGGAACTTCATTACCGGCCTCATCGCGAACCATCATGGCGGGAATTCCATTTTGTTGTGCAACCTTAAAGTCATCAGCACCAAAGGTGGGAGAAATATGAACTACACCTGTACCGTCTTCGGTAGTAACAAAATCAGCTGCCAGTACTTGAAAGGCTTTATCAGAATTATTCAGGGGTTTTAAGTAGGGCATTAATTGTTCATAGCGAATACCCATTAGATCCTTTCCGATAAATGCTTTTGTGACTTCAAACGGGATCGCTTTATCGCCCGCCTTGTATTCTTCTAATTTTAAGTGCTGATTTTTATCAGAAAAATAGTTAGAACACAAATCTTTCGCCAACACCACGCTGATGGGTTGATGAGTGTATTGGTTGTACGTACTTATTTGAACATATTTTATTTTTTCACCTATCGCTAAAGCTGTGTTTGATGGAAGCGTCCACGGAGTAGTGGTCCAGGCTAAAATGAAAACATCATCATCAAGATTCGAAAATAGAAATTGAGACTTAGCGTTATTCGTAACTTTAAATTGCGCCACTACCGAAGTGTCTTTTACTTCTTTGTAACAACCCGGTTGATTTAATTCATGCGAACTTAACCCAGTGCCGTCTGATGGTGAGTAAGGTTGAATGGTATAGCCTTTGTACAAAAGCCCTTTGTCGTAAAATTTTTTGAGTATCCACCACAGCGATTCGATGTATTCTTTTTCGTAGGTGATGTAGGGCTTTTGCAGATCAACCCAATAACCCATCTTCACAGTAAGATCGTCCCATTGGTCTTTGTACATCATCACCGTTTCGCGGCATTTTTTGTTGTACTCCTCTATGGAAATAGTCTTGCCAATATCATCTTTCGTGATGCCAAGCTGTTTTTCAACTTGTAATTCTACAGGCAAGCCGTGTGTGTCCCATCCGCCTTTGCGCTTCACTTGAAAGCCTTGCAACGTCTTATAGCGACAGAAAATATCCTTAATCGCTCGGGCCATCACGTGGTGAATACCAGGCGTGCCATTGGCAGAAGGCGGCCCTTCATAAAAAGTAAAGGAAGGGTTGCCTTCACGGTTGCTCACCGACTTTTCGAAAATTTTCTCTTCCTTCCAAAAGGCCAATGCCTCGGTCGCCACTTGCGCCAAGCTCAAATCTTTGAATTCTTTGAAATTACCCACAGTTAGTAAAAAAATAAGGGCGCAATTTAGCGAGGATATGCGGGATTTGCGACTGATTTATTAATAGGGAGTGTACTACAGTTTTGTAATTTTGGGGCATGGCCAAGCGAAACGCAAGGCCACCGGGCTTTGCGCTCCAAGTCCGTCCACCCGCACTCCCAACACACTTCGGGCTTGAAGTCTACCCCGCTTTGGGCGGGGCTGTAATCCCTTGCCCGCTGTAATTCGAATAGACCTTGCATCGCCTTTCTCTTTAGCAGTTTCGGCTTCGAGGTCGTCTCACGGTTAGCTTCATCATTTATT
>JAYVPS010000100.1:0-28299 GCA_043757225.1 Cytophagales bacterium
GCTGCCATTACCTAACCCATTGGGAAAGCGAACGCTGGTAGAGTTTAATAATATAAATGTTGTGCCTAAGGTGGCCGCATTTAGAAAAATTATTTTCGAATAGTATTCAATCACTTCGTTAGTCAGGGTATCAATTAGCTCAACACCCACGGCCTTGTCCTTTTGTTCATCGTAAATGATTCTGTTTACGAGCGCATTAGGACGGAGGGTAAGATTGCCAGTGGCATATGCGGCAGGTAGTGTACTTGAGTTGGTGCTAAAGTAAGCTCCATAGGGGCAGCCGCGATGACATAAATCCCTAGATTGGCATTGCCCTCTTCCTTTTACGGGACTCGTGAGGTTGGCGACACGCCCAATGATGAGCCTTCTGTCCTTAAATTTTTCTTCTAGGTGCGTCTTAAAATCTTTCTCCACACAATTCATTTCCATAGGAGGGAGAAATTTCCCGTCAGGAATATGAGGGACACCATCGGCATTCCCGCTCACACCAATAAACGATTCTACATAGTCATACCAAGGTGCCAGATCTTTGTAACGTATTGGCCAGTTTATACCATGACCGTCTTTGGCGTTCGCTTCAAAGTCGAGATCACTCCAACGCCAACTCATTCGTGCCCACAACATTGATCGGCCGCCAACAATATCGCCACGTATCCAATCGAATCGCTTTGCTTCATCATAAGGGTTTTCAAGGTCATTGATATAGTAATGTTTGTTATCTCCCCGGAATGAATAATGGCGCGCTTGTACAAAACTTCGGTGCTTATCCTCCAGCGTAAGTTTCCCCCGATTGTCAATCTCCCAAGGATTTTTAGTTGCTGTAAGATAGTTGGGATGCTCAACGGGTTTGCCACGTTCAAGCATTAATACCTTGAGGCCTTTTTCACAGAGTTCTTTAGCGGCCCATCCACCACTGATTCCTGAGCCAACTACAATTGCATCAAATGTGTTTTCGGCTTTAGCTTTTCCATTAAGGTTCATCTCTTCATCTTTTGTTACTAAAAGTATGATAATTTAAGGTTCAGCCTAGGTTTTTAAAACAGCAGGCATCAAGAAATTTATAATTCAGTTTTAGTTGTACATGCATGCCTCAATTGTTTATCCCGACCCTATCGTTCTTGACTTTAAATGGTAGGGTTATCTTAAAGGTAATCCCCTGATCAATTTCGCTTGTTGCCTCTATTGATCCTCCAAGTGCAATAACTTGAGTCTTTGTCATATACAGTCCTAATCCTTTGCCTTCAATGTGAAAGTGAAATCGGTTATACAATTTAAATAATTTTTCAGAATGTTGAGCCAGATCAATGCCTAATCCATTATCACTGACATAGAGGTTGAAGTATCCCTCTATTTTTTCTGTTCGAAGTTTTATCAAGGGTTTACGATTTGGATGCCGGTACTTAATCGCATTGCTGATCAGGTTCATTAAAATGCTGTCAATATAAGGCTTGACAGATCGGATTTCTTCCACCGCTATGAAATCCACCTGAATTTCAGCATCCGTGTCATCAATTTCTTTTTGCAAATTTCCCTTGACCAATTCTATTTCTTCGGTTAGATTAATAACCGAAATTACGGAGTCACTATTTTTTCGAATGTCGAGAATTTGGTTAAGGTCTTTTACGACACGATCTAGTTCTTGTGTGGTATAGATTAATTTAGTGATAATATTTTTTTCATCTTCGAGAGAATGGGCCGGAAGTCTAAGTATTTCACCTAGTCCAAGAATACGCGCTACGGGTGCACGAAGATTATGCGCAGAAATAAATGCGAATTGCTCCAATTGATTATTGTGTGCTAAAAGTTCTTGTGTTCTCTTTACTACTTCAATTTCCAGGGTTTCATTGTGCAGCAAAGTTTCCTTGTTCTTTTGTTCAATGATATTTCTGGCTTCTTCAAGCTCTTTATTTTGTAATGCAAGCAAATCACGTTGGGCAGACGTTTCTTCCTGGCCTTGAACTAGTTCTTCATTTTGCGAAGCCAATTCTTCACGTTGCTGAATCAATTCGTGGTTTTGTTTATTAATCTCCTGCTCCCTTATTCCTAACTGGTGATTTGTGTCTTGCAATTGCAGCGTTCGTTGGTTTACTGTTTCTTCAAGCGAAATATTTTGCTGCCTGATACTTTTCAATCGAATGTAAAATATACTAATAATAAGGAGAATGATTATAAAAACAATCAACACACGAAACCAGATTGTGCTCCACCACGGTGGAAGTATATGTATAATAAGTACGACACCCTTTTCGTTCCATACATTGTCATTGTTAGAGGCTTTCACATGAAACGTATATGTGCCGGGATTTAAATTTGTATAGGTGGCAAAGCGAAGGTCGCCAACATAATTCCAATCCTTATCAAATCCATCTAATTTGTAGGCATATTGATTTTTATTGCTCGATGTATAATTTAAGCCAACATAATGTATAGAAAAAAATGATTCTTTATAGGTTAGTGTTATCTCCTTGGTTACCGTAATTGATTTTTGTAATATTTCATTTTCAGGGCCAGGCTTAACAGGTTCATTAAAAATTATTAAATCGGTAAGGTATACTAGAGGTATTGTTTCGTTGTGCGTTAATCGTTCTGGGTAAAAAGTATTTAGCCCTTGACCACCAACAAATAATTTTCCGTCAGCATCTTTAAAAAATGCTTTTCTTCTAAACTCTGATGAAAGCAGACCATCACTTTCATCATAGGTTTTAAATGTTTTTGTTTCCGGATTAAATTCTACTAGACCTTTTGTTGTTCCAAGCCAAAGAATGCCTCTTGTATCTTCAAGAATGCCCAAAATCACATTTGTGGGTAACCCTTCTTTCGTGGTATAATGAATAGATTTTGTGAGACTGATTTTTTGATAAAGTCCATCATGTGAAGCAATCCAAAGTCGACCCTTGTGGTCTTCCAAAATAGAATTAACTCGATCTTCAATTTCGGAGTTGTTATTAGAAAGCATAATTTCAGTATAGGTCTTGGCTTTGATATTGAAAAGACTTAGGCCACTATAGGACCCGATCCAAATATTCTTTTTGCGGTCTTCATAGGCCGTGTTAAGCAGTTGGTCAAATGTATGTCGCCCGTTCGTTATATTTTCGAAGATTCCTTTTTCTTGATCTTTCAAAATAAACAATCCCCCAAAGGTACAGATCAGTAATTCTTTCGTCTGCGTTGATTCAGTAATGCAAAGGACATTTTGATTGAATAATTTAGTTTCTTGTTTAGGTCCTCCGGATGGATAACGAATGAAACTTTTTGTCTTTTCATTATATCGATTTATTCCACCTGCCCATTGGCAAGTCCAGATTTGTTTTTTGGAGTCTTCATATAAACATGTTACTGCATTTGTGCTTATACTTGTTGGGTTGTTTGGATCGTGTTTAAAGTGAATCAGTATATTCTTATCAAGCATAAATACGCCTTCCTCTGTACCCATCCAAAACCTACCTTTTGAATCTCGAAGTATAGCATTCACCAAATTATTATCGAGCGGTATATCTATTTCTGAAAAGTTCGAAAGTAATTTATCAAATACACAAAGACCTTTCGCGTATGACCCTATCCATATACGGCCTTGATCGTCCTTATAAAGCGACCATATGGAATTATTAATGATGGAGTTTGGGTCATTTTTATCATACTTAAAGTTGGTAAAGGTTTCGTCTGCCATGTGCATTCTTGAGAGGCCTCCATTTTCGGTGGCTAACCATAGGTATTCCCCGTCCATGCAAATGTCTAAAATAACGTTTACAGGCAGACCTTGCTTACCGATTTGGGTTGTAGATTCTACCGTATAATTTTTGTAGGTCATTGCTATAGGATCAAATCGACTGAGTCCACTTCTGGTGTCAATCCATAAAAAGCCTTTTGGATCTTTAAGTATTTTTTGAATTAAATCTCCTGGAATACTATTTTGATTTAATGGATCATGTTTAAATTGTTCCAGATGATTTGTTTTTTGATTCCAACGAAATAATCCGTTCTGCCGAGTTCCTAACCAGAACTCATCTTTCGATTGTTGTTGTATGGTGAAAATAGGATCAACCGTAGGAAAAAGTAAAAGTGTTTTCCATTCTTTCGTTAAGTAACTATATCGGGCCATGAAAGCATTATAATTATGGATGCCTCCAATCCAGATGTTGTGATCGCTGTCTTCAATAATATTCATAATTTGACAATTCGCTTCTGAATATTTAGCGAGCCGGATAAAATTGTCAAGCTCGCGGTTGTAGCAATGCAATCCAGAATTGAGAGTTGATATCCATAGCGTACCATGACTATCTTCCAGGATTGATTGGATGTTATTCTTCAGCAGCGATGTGGAGTCGCCTGGAATGTTGCGATAGATTTTAAAGTTATAACCGTCAAATCGGTTAAGACCATTTTCAGTACCAACCCAAATAAATCCCTGACTATCTTGTGTAATCTTATTGACATTCTCATCTGAGATTTTAACCTTCGATTCTATCTTTCGGAATTTGAATTTTTTTTCAACCTCTTGCCCCCAACTTTCTGATGTGACCAGAATGGTTGTTGTAAGGATGAGTATTAAAAATTTCGTTTTGCGCATTTATTTATTGCAATTCCAATGAACTAAGCTTATTTAAAAATAAGTTATTTCCTGATCTTCCTCACCTCTTTAATAATTATTTGTTTCCCGTCTTCATAAGGAGATCACCTTAACAGTAGTTTTCAGCATCAAAAAGCAATAAAATCTTGCATCCAGCCAGCATTTTGATGACTTACTTGATTTATTAGATCAATAATTCCTTAAATTGAAGGTCGCCCTGATTCAACTTAAAACCTAATCAGGTAATGATAAGGTTTTATAAATAATGCCCTTAACTGGCGCAAGTCTTGTGCGTGTGGCTATGCGCGGCTGACTTGTGCCTAGCCTATACATACATAACTCAATTCGATAACACTTTTCTTTCCATAATAATAATGCGAGGCATACACCCAGTCTTCTGGCACTTTACTTCGACAAGAAGCAAAGATCAGTGGCTCATGAAGAATGCCGCCCAGAACCAAAACTAAAAAACCCAAATCCCACTAAGCTTTTTCGTAGTAGGTGAAAACACCTAGCACAGGCAAAAATAAAATGCGAATTCCATTCCATGTTACGGGCACGGTCGATAAACCTGTGGTTAAATTAGGAAAGGGTCACGAAGATTATGATTTCTCCAAAATGGAATAATCAATCGGCACTAAAATTTTGACGTTGATAGTTATTTCTTTAAGAATCGAAAAGAGACGCCTGAAGAAATAAAAAGGTTATTTTCTTTATTGATGATGCTGTACCCAGCCGATAAATCAACTTGAACGTTGGGATTAGTTAGGTACGTGAAACCCAAGTCAACGCCCTGCTCTCCGGGCCAATTTTTTCCGGACACAAAAGAAAAATACTCAATAAACAATCCAACTCTATCGGTGGGCAAGTAATTATAACAAAACGAACCTGTAAGCACATCTTGATCTAAGTCTGCATCCCAGACAAAGCCAATATTATAATTGATAGACGTATTGGGATAGAAATCATTTTCAAAAAGCAAAATCAATTCGGGTCCGATGCTTCTGGCCGATTGCGGGTGATTGGTAAAGGGTATGACAGCATCTGCAATAAGGGCAATATCAGGAATACCTTTTTTCTGCTTTCTCAATTTTGTCTTAACGCCTATGCGTAAAGGTGAAATACCTAAGTGAGTTTGACCCTGCTCCAAACTAGCAATCTGGCGTGCTTGCACGCGGAGTTCCGTATTTTTTAAAATGCCCGTGCGCAAAAGAACATCAGGATAATAATAGGTAACAGTGTTAGGTTGGCGATGATAATCAAAACCTACTTCAAATTGATATATGCCTTTAGGTACAACATAGGTTGCTTCCGCTATTACGGGTCTGTCAACCAGCATTTCAGTGAGGTGATCCTGGCCAAACAAATCGCTATAAGCTAACATCTCTGCCATTGACGATATTAGTAAATAAATTTTCTTCACAGGAACCTCCTCCGTAATAGGTTAGAATAACCAGGCAATGCGTACACCCATCGTAATTTGACGGCCGTCACCTTGCCCAGCAGTATAAACGTTTTTAAAGCCTTGCGAATAAACCAAGTGAACCTGGCAGGTGGATTTCTCACCCACATCAATTTCTGGCCCTAATGAAATTTGATACCCTATATCATTTCTAATAAAACTTTCTGTTAGATCTGTATCCGTATGGAAACCATCTACTATACTTTCAAATCTATCGTTTGTCTTAACATTATAAATGAAAATGGCACCCAATGAACCTGTGATTCTCCATCCTTCAAATACATCTTTAGGTGTTTTAAGTAATACACTAAGCGGTACTTCAATGGTGTTAAAACGCAGTTTCTCTAAATGCGTGGAGTCAGGGTTGCCTTGGGTACCATACTTATTAACAATCCAAGGGTGGGAAAATGCGCCACCAGAATTATCGGGATTAATAATTCCTGCTCCTCTTTGCTGATACCCTAATCCTGCGCCTACACCAATATATGGTTTGAAATAATACTCTGCTCTAAACGTGACACCTAAAGATGGTTTAATAAAGTATTCTTTTGGAAGATCGTTACCAGTAATAGTACTCCAATACATATTGAGACTAAATCCCCACCTGAATTTTTTGTCGAGGGTAGACTTTGGTTCTGCCTCGGCTAAAATTCTTTCCTTTTCCTGAGATAAGGCAGGCAAATAAACTATTGCCATCGCAGCGATTATAAATATTTTTTTGCATTTCATCATCATGTGATTAGCGTTGAGTGATTTTATCAATGAATATTTTCATAGTCTTCATAGTCTTTGTCCTCATCGTCATTTTTTAGCGGCTGACCCTTTGCATTTCTCCACCACAAATAATAAATGGCTGGCAGTGTAATTAAAGTGAGAATAGTATCTGAAATCAAGCCACCAATCATAACCACCGCTAATGGCTTTTGCGTTTCCGATCCTATTCCAGTTGAAAGTGCGGCAGGCAAAAGCCCAATACCTGCCATCAGTGCTGTCATCACCACAGGTCTTACTCTGGTTAGGGCACCATTTACAATTGCATCTTTAACGTCCATTCCCGTCTCTTTAAGTTTATTAAATATAGCAACCAAGATCACACCATTCTGAACGGAGACTCCAAACAAGGCAATGAACCCAACGCCTGCTGAAATACTAAAATGTATTCCAGTTACGAACAATGCTAAAATTCCGCCAATCAATGCAAAGGGAACATTCATTAAAACTGCAAAGGCATTTTTAACTGAAATGAACATGAAATAAAGCCACATAAATATCAGTGCAATCGAAATGGGAATTACCACCTTAAGTTGATTGGTAGCTCGCACCTGATTTTCAAATTCCCCGTTCCAAGTAAGTTCATACCCTTTGCCAATGGTAATACCTGCTGCTACTTTTTCTTGCGCCTCGGCAATGGTACTTCCTAAATCGCGGTCGCGAACAGAAAACTTAATGGGTATAAATCTCTGGTTCCCCTCACGATACACGAAGGCCGGACCATTTTGAACACTGATGGTTGCAATTTCACTAAGTGGAATCTTCGTGGCATTGGTGCAAGGAATCATTAGTTTACCAATTGAGTGTTCATTATTTCTAAACTCAGGTGCGAACCGCACCCGAATATCAAATCTTCTTTCTCCATCGTAGAAAGTGGAGGCGCGTTTACCACCCACAGCCATTTCGATGATATCATTTGCTTCTGCAACATTGGCCCCATAGCGCGCCATCCGTTCGCGATCCAGTTCAATTCTCAATTCCGGGGCGCCTAAACTTTTGAACACACCCAAATCACGAACACCACGAATGCCCGACATTATTTTTCTCACGGTATCTGCCTTTCTCTCCAACATCTCCAAATCATCGCCATAAATCTTAATGGCCATTTCACCCTTTACACCTGAAACAGCCTCCTGAACATTGTCTGAGATCGGCTGTGAAAAACCAAACACCACACCAATAAATTTACTGGATAACTCATCTTGCATGTCCTGAATCAGTTTCTCTTTGGAAATGGATCGCTCCCAGTCACCTTTGGGGAAGAGATCGACAAAAAACTCCACATTGAAAAAGCCGGTTGGATCTGTACCATCATTAGGTCTGCCATTTTGAGAAATTACTCCTTTCACCTCCGGATACTTTTCAAATATCACTCTCATTTCTGCCGACATCGCATTGGCCTTCGTGAAATTAATACTCTGGGGCATACTGGCTCTTACATAAATGGAACCTTCATTAAGAGAAGGTAAAAACTCAGAACCCAGTAGAGTAAATATAAAAACGCTAACTGCTAATAGCAGTGCTGATGATCCAATGCGCAGGACCGGGAATTTAAGCGAGCGCTCCAATATTGGTTTGTAGATTTTCTTAATCCATATTAAGAGGATATTCTCCCGTTCAATAATATCACGCTTCAATAAAATATTACTTAATAACGGTACCAGTGTGAGTGTAAATATCAATGCACCCATCAGCGCAAAACCCATGGTATAAGCAAGGGGGCTAAACATGCGACCCTCCACCTTTTGAAAAGCAAAAATGGGAATCAATGCAGTAATGATAATCACCTTTGCGAACAGAATGGGCTTACCCATTTCTACTGAAACGTCCCTCACCATTGACGTTTTCTCCATGGCGTTAAACTTCTCCCTACCTAGTTCGTGTTGCTTGACTGCCAGAAATGTAAACACACCCTCCACCATTACCACCGCCCCATCGATGATAATACCAAAATCGATGGCGCCAATGGAAAGCAAGTTAGCCGACATTCCTTTTAGCCTCATACAGATGAAAGCGAACAGCAACGCCAACGGAATAATCAGTGCAACGATCAATGTGGTCCGCCAATCGAGAAGGAATATGGAAACAATGAGTGTAACCAATAAAATACCCACGGTAAGATTCTCCAGCACCGTATGAATAGTTGTATTCACCAGGCTTGTGCGATCATAGAATACCTTGATCTTTACACCGTCTTTGAGCACCCGGTTATTCAAATCATCAATCTTTTTGTTCAGGACTTTCAATACAGCGCTTGGGTTTTCTCCTCTGCGAAGTAGTACAATACCCTCTACCACATCCTGCTCATCGCCACGCCCTACTCTACCCAATCTTGGTTTGAATGATTCTTTTACCTGAGCAACATATTCTACAAAAATAGGTGTACC
The DNA here is from genome assembly GCA_043757225.1 of Cytophagales bacterium. Lineage (GTDB taxonomy): Bacteria > Bacteroidota > Bacteroidia > Cytophagales > Cyclobacteriaceae > ELB16-189. The sequence goes on from JAYVPS010000100.1 coordinate 9,188, forward strand.
ATTTACGTTCTTAACAATAATCTGTTCTATGTCTTTGATTCCTTTCGCTAGGCCAAGGCCTCGTACCGAGAATGCCTGCTCTCCCTTCTCAATAATGTCACCTCCCACGTTTCCATTATTCCCCTGTATAGCATCATACACATCCTGGGCAGAAAATCCATACGACCGCAAGTGATCTTGATTAAGCGTTACCTCGTATGTTTTTACCTCTCCTCCAAAACTTATAACATCGGCTATTCCAGGTACGGCCTTCAATCTTTTGTCAATCACCCAATCCTGAATTTCCTTCAATTCACGAATCGTCTTTTTTCCACCTCCGTCCAGCGTGTATCGGTAAATCTCTCCTGTGGGACCCGAAGGTGGCTGTACTTCTGCTTCGGCACCATCTGGCAGAACAACATTCTCGATTTGGTTATACACTACCTGCCGTGCGTAGAAATCATCTACATCATCTTCGAAAAATAAGGTAACTACCGAAAGGCCAAACAAAGAGATGGAACGCAAGCTCGTTTTCTTCGGCACCACATTCATTTCTGTTTCGATAGGAATAGTGACAAATTTTTCCATCTCCTCGGCACTGCGGCCAGGCCACTGAGTGATGATCACCACGCGCGTATTGATTACATCCGGAAAAGCCTCAATAGGAGTCAGCAAAAAACTGCGAATCCCAAATGCAACGATCACTGCAGTGCCCAGAAAAACAAGAATGCTGTTTTTGAGAGAGAAGCTGATGATTCCTTTAATAAAATTATTCATTGTAAAAATATTACTGTCAGCAATTATAACTTTTGATTAAAGGCAGTTAATGCGAAAAGTGAACCGTCTCCAATAATGCGGTCTCCTTTCTTAACGCCCCCTACCACTTCCACTAGGCCTTTGGCTCTCCTTCCGGTAACCAGCCGGATTTTTTCGAACGTGTTGGCTTGCGTCTCGCGCATGAGATAGTAGTTATTATTTTCCAGGACAATGCTTTTTTCAGGTACGGCAATCATTTTCTCCGTTATTTGAGAAGTGATTTGCACGGTGGCAAACATCTCAGGCTTCAGTGCACCATCTTCATTACTTAATTCAATCCGCACCTTAATCACGCGAGAGGCTGGGTCTAACATGGTACCAATTTTCTTGATAGTACTTGTTAGTGTCTTATCCGGGTAAGCAATTGTTTTGACGGCTACGTGGTCGCCCACCCGCACTTTACCCATATCGCTTTCATGCACATTGGCCCATACCCATACCGTTTTTAAATCAGATATGGTAAAGATGGCCGTGTTGTTGTCATTCCGAATCTGTGTTCCTTCGTTTACATTTCTTTCTACAATGAAGCCAGAGCGGGGAGCCAACACCCGGAAGGTAGCATCCAGGCGATCTGGGGAACCTCCGTATAATTCTAATATCTGCTTCTTCTCATCGAACTCAGATTTTGAATTGGCATAATTTTTCTTTGCTTCCGCAAAGTCCTTTTCAGAAAGCATTCCACTCGTGTACAATTCTTTGGCGCGTTCCATGTTTTTCTCATCCACTTCCAGATCAGCCTTAGCCACATTATAATCCCGTTGGAAAGTGCTGATGTCGGTACTTAACAAACTTGCCAATAACTGACCACGTTGAACGTAATCTCCCAACGATACCTTTACCACCTCTACGGTTCCACTGACGATGGGATAAATGCGAACGACATTATTTTCATCGAAACTAACTTCCCCCACAGCCGCAAATTCGTCCGAGAGGCCCGTCTCCTTCACTTCCACGACTTCAATCTGTTTCATCTGCTCTGCGGAAAAGGAAATCTTCGTTTTCTCCACCTCCTTTGGACTCGTCTTATCTTCACTTCGCTGGCAAGCAACGGTTAGGGTAACACCCAGTACTAGATATAATAATTTATTTCTCATAATCAGGTTTATCAATATTCAATTAGGTTAGTGCCAACCGAGAAATTTAACTCGCTGACGTTGTTAAGGAACTGTTGTTTCAATTCAATCAATTGGATGTTATTTAAAATATAAATCCGTTGTTGGTCAATAAACTGAAGGAGGCTAATATTTCGTTTTTGAAAATTCTCGTTCGTATGCTGATTCAATTCGCGCAGCTGATTCAAAAATTCTTGTTTGTAATTTGCTAACCCACGACCCGAGCTTTGATACCGGTTATAGGCAGCCATTACCTGATTACGAGCCTGATTTTCTAATTGATTATACCCTAGTACAGCTTGCTTGGCAGAAAATTCTGCCTGCTTAATTCTTCCCTGATTGCGATCATATATTGGCAAAAGTATTTCGGTAGTAAATCCATGATAGGGTCGAATATAGTTACTACCTCTATCTTGTGGTTGGTATCCAAATTTGATGTCGGGCACACCTGATGATTGTTGAAGTTTAACATTTCTGTCCTGAGATTTGATATTCAATTTTGCCACCAGCAAATCAGGACGGGAGGAAACAGCCTGATCGCCCAAAGCCATTGGATTAAATTCCTCAGCGACAAGAGGTATTTTTTGCTCAACAAAAAATACAGTGTCTTGGGGATAGCGCAACAATGAGCGCAAATCTGAAAGCACTTTTTCCTTTTCGTTGTAATTTTCGATCGCATCCGTCTTTACTGCCAAGTACTCTGACTCCAACCGCAATGCTTCAACAGCGGATATAGATCCAACCTCCAGTTGCTTGCGGGTAGCGTCCATCAGCTTTTCATAGCTAGTGATGACTTGCTCATAGAGACCCTCTTTTGATTGAAGTGCTGCTAGGTCATTGTACGTATTCCCCAACTCGAAAACTAAACTTCGTAGTACATCCTCCATTTGCTTTTCTGCCATCTCCACGCCAACCCGTGCAAGCTTCACCGAATTGGTATGCTTTCCAGCAACTGAAAAAGTTTGCTCTAGCTGAATCAAAAGCTGATTTCTAACAGCGAAATACTCATTTGTCTCACTGTTCCACATGTCACCATTGATAATGAAATTCGGATTATTCCAAACCTTGGCCTGAATAACTTTGGCTTTAGAAATATTGATCTCGTAATAAGCTGCCAATAAACTTAAGTTTGCCCTCATAAGGCGAGCCTTTGCATCTTGAAAACTCAGTACACTACTGCTGGTAACAGTAGTTATTTCGGGGTTCCTCTGCGAGAAAGAAGATGTTGCAAGAAAAATAAACAACAATCCAATTGTACAATGTTTCATTGTATTTAAATTCATTCAAATGATAAACTAAAAGTATGCGATAAAATCAGGTTGAAGACCTGACTAAGTGATCAAACAAGCATTCTCGAAAAAATAATTTCGAAGTCTGATTTAGTAAATAAATGTTTGGGATTATCCTGCAAAATAATCAGAACTTCAATTTTAGAAGACTGAATATTGAGATTGTTCGTATTAACGAAATCAATATTACCGATCTCTCCCGCACGTTCTGTACTTTCTAAGGTTTCTAGAAAAAAGGTAGATCGAATTCCTTCTGACAAGGGTTTTAAATCTAAATTAGAAAATAAAAAATTATCGGTAATTTCGGAAGAGCTGATTTTAGAGTAATGGATAGAAAAGTCAAAAGCGATCGAACCGCCCACAGCAAATAAAAGAAAAAATGAAATCTTAATTCTATTCATAACCAAGGCGCAAATATATTCTAATAATTTTAATTACCGAATTAAGAGATGGTAGAATTTTTTATGGCTTTGGCCAAAAAAGCAAGAACTAAGAAGAAAGAGATAATTAAGAACGAACTACTGGGCGTTAGGGGATAGGTAAAAGCCACTAGATTGGAGAGGTGTCAGTTGAATTTAGCCATTGCCTTTAGTGCTTTCAATACAACGATAGTCATTAATGCAGTCCATATTTGTATCATCACCGCATTTTCAGTAGTACCTATAAATGTTTTAATGTGCAGCAGTTGTTTAATCTCGCGAAAGAATATTTCAATCTGCCCACGGCTTTTGTAGCTGATCGTTGACTTAGACGTTTAGGAAGCTATTGGTTTTATAGGTTGGCAAAGTAACCATTATTACTTATTTGGAGCAGAATAATTGGGCACTATTGGGCACTATTAATTGTATAAGGTAAAATTTATTTTTAACTAAATTGCAGCATAACAATCCAACTCTTAAAAATATAAGCCATGAAATGCAGTTTATTTTTTATGCTTCTCCTGGTTTTTGGAAAAGCATTAGCGCAGACCAATCCAGAGAAGTATGCTAGCGATCCAGCCTCTGAGGAGCAAGCAGGAGTACCGAAAGGTGAGATTATAAAGTTCACATTTGAGAACTCAAAAATATTTCCAGGTACCTCAAGAGAGATAAGCGTTTATATACCGGCTCAATATAAGGCCGATAAGCCAGCCTGCGTGTATGTGAACCAAGATGGCATTAAATGGAAGGCGCCAACAGTTTTTGATAACCTGATTGCTAAAAATGAAATGCCTGTGACCATTGGTATTTTTATTGCGCCAGGGAAAGTATTGGCACAAAACAAGGAAGTAGACGTAGATCGGTTCAACAGAAGCTTTGAGTATGATGGCTTGGGTGATGGCTATGCCCGATTTTTACTGGAAGAAATTTTTCCTTTTGTAAAAATTCAAAAAACCTCAAATGGTCGCGCGATACTTTTATCAAACAATGGAAAGGACAGAGCAATAGGCGGAGAAAGTAGTGGCGCTGTTTGCGCTTTCACTGTCGCGTGGGAACATCCCGAAGAATTTTCAAGAGTATTCAGTGCGATCGGCACGTATACTGGCTTGCGGGGTGCCGATAGGTATGATATATTGGTGAGAAAGCATGAGCCAAAACCCATCCGGATCTTTATGCAAGATGGCTCCAATGACCTAAATATTTATGCAGGCGATTGGTGGAAAGCTAATGAATCGATGGAGCGGGCACTAACATTTGCTGGCTATGATGTAAAGCATGTGTGGGGCGAGGGTGGGCACAACGGTCAGCATGGCACGGCTATTTTTCCCGAAGCCATGCGTTGGTTGTGGAGAGATTATCCTAAGCCAATCGCTTCTGGTAAAACCACGAATCCATTTTTAAATGATATTCTAATAGAAAACGAAGGGTGGGAATTGGTAGGAGAAAATTATGGATTTACAGAAGGCACAGCGGTGAACGCAAAAGGCGAAGTTTTTTTTCAGGATATTCCCAATGGAAAAACATATAAGGTTGGACTGGACGGAAAATTGGAATTGTATATAGCGGATTCAAAAAAAGCCAGCGGCACTACTTTTTCTACCACTGGCGAAATGATAACGATAACGGGTGGATGGTCAGAGCCACCAACGAAACAAGTGCATCGGTATAAAGCACCCAATGCTTATGATGTAATTGCAGATGAAACACCAGGCAATGATATTTCAATTGCTTACAACGGAAATATATACCTAACCTCACCAGACGGTAAAGAGAAAGCCAGTAAATTGTATTTGATCAAAACGAATGGAGAAAGAAGTATTGTAGATGAAGGACTAAAATTCGCTAATGGCCTTTGTTTTTCGCCTGATCAATCACAACTCTATGTAACCGAATCGACTACACATTGGGTATGGGTGTATCAGATCCTAGCCGATGGTTCATTGGCCAACAAGCAAAAATATGGGTGGTTGCATGTGAGAGATGTTGATGAAAACGCCTGGAGTGATGGATTAAAGTGTGATCGTGATGGAAGAGTTTTTGTGACCAGTCTTAGTGGAATCCAGGTCATGGATCAATTGGGAAGAGTAAATGCTATTATTCCAGTTCCAAAAACAAAAGGTCAGATTTCCAATCTGTGTTTCGGTGGTTCCAATTTTGATATTTTATACGCCACCTGCCACGACAAAGTTTTCCGAAGAAAAGTAAAAGTGAAAGGAGCTAATAATTTTGAAAAGCCAATAAAGCCAAACAATCCAAGACTTTAGATGAGGATAACGCTAAGCAAGAACCTTTATTATCCTTGCTATGTGAAGAGCCTTTTAATAAGTTGAATCACACTTTCCGTCTTAGTGCAAAGTCCCTATGGTGAGGTGTACGACAAAATGCGGTTAGCCCTGGAAGGGGCTTAATACTACCAGCGAATGGGCAAAGCCCTTCGCTGATAAGGTAGGCTATCGCTCCAGCCCTGAAAGGGTGTGATACTGATCTCTTATGTTGTATTTCGCCACTTCGTGGCTTATCAGGTAGCATTACGCATATCCGATGGGCTATGCCCATCGTTGTGCTATCTCGCCCTTTCAGGACTGCATTTTGTCGTACACCCCTATTGTGTCTTTACATGAAATAGTAGAGATTATTTCAATTCAATTCTCTTACCTGTTTTCGTAGCAAGGAAGATGGCATCTATAATTTTTAAATCCTTAATACCCTCTTCACCATCCACAGCTACTATCGGTTGTTTGTTCTGCAAAATGATATCTGACATTTCATCCATCTGAACCGTTTGATGGGTAACATGAGGATGTGTTAATTCACCAGCATGTGTGCGGGCTTTAATGGGACCGTAACCAGTGGAAGGTTGCATTTCAGCAAATCCTTTTTCACCATTCAGGAAAAAGAGGTCAAGGTTATTCATTGCATAGGTAGACAAACAGGAAGCGATAGCTCCACTAGGAAAGCCCATTTGAAATTGGATGGTTTCATCTATTCCATCTTTAAATTTTTCAGGATTTGTTTTGGTCTCTTGGGCGGTAACCCAGATGGGCTCTTCCCCAATCATATACCGTGAACCGTTGATGGCATAAATACCAATGTCCATCATGGCGCCACCTCCTGCCAGTTTTTTATTTAGTCGCCATTGATTAGGATCGCCAATCCGAAAGCCACATAACCCTTGAAAAAATGAAATCTTTCCCAACTCACCGGCTTGGCGCATGCGGATGATTTCAAGCGTCTTTGGCTCAAAGTGCATCCTGTATCCTACCAGCAATTTTACTTTTGCATTCTTGCAGACGTCAACCAATTGCTGCCCTTCATTCGCGGTTAATGCCATCGGTTTTTCGCAGATAACATGTTTGCCAGCGTTGGCCACTCTCATTCCCAAAGGCACGTGCAGAGAGTTGGGTGTAATGATATATACTACATCAATATCCTGATTGTCTTTTATGCTGTCAAAGTTTTCGTAGTTATAACAGTTTTTTTCGGGGATGTTATACTTGTGTTGCCAGTCTTTTATTTTAGAAGGTGTGCCGCTAATTGCACCAACTAGTTTTGCCCGCTGACTGGTTTGCATGGCTTCGGCTACACGTGTTCCGTAACTTCCTAAACCCATAATGGCTACTCTTAATACTGGTCCTTCATAGGGTCGATCGGTTGCTTGTTTCATGCTTTCCATACCATAAGCAGGAACAAACGGTAATGCAAAAGCGGTAGCGGTTATTTTTTGTAAAAAGTCTCTGCGTGAATTCATAGTTATAAATTTGAAGACATTAGAAAAGTTTTTTATATGAGCTATTTCAAATGTACTAAAAATTTATCGCATCATGAGATTCCGCTAAACAAACGATTTTGAGATATGGATAGACTTTGATTATTCCTGAAAACATTCTTTACCTCCTACCAAATTCTTCTTGGATCATACCAATGATGAATAAGTACCCCAACCTTATTTTCACTAATCGAAGTTGCAGCTAAACCACAACATTAGACCCAATCTCATCACAATCAACCGCCAGCAAAAATTATACTGCTTCATTTGGTGCAAGAGTCAATTATTCTCTATATTGAATCACTAACCCTCATCACATGGCAACCTACCAACTCAATATCAACGGTGAAAACCGAGATGTAGAAGCAATACCCAACACACCACTTTTGTGGGTGTTGCGCGATAACTTGGATCTTACTGGCACCAAATTCGGATGTGGCAAAGCACTCTGTGGTGCTTGTACCGTTCATTTGGATGGAGATCCCATACGGTCGTGCTCAACACCCGTGTCTTCCATAGGCACGAAAAAAGTAACTACTATTGAAGGTGTTTCGGCACAAGGGCTTCATCCGGTGCAGCAAGCATGGATGGATGAGAATGTGCCACAATGTGGCTATTGCCAAACAGGGCAGATAATGTCGGCCATTGCGTTGATCGAAAAAAATCCGAACCCCAGCGATAGTGATATCGACTCGGCCATGGCAGGCAATATTTGCCGTTGTGGCACTTATGAAAGAATTAGAAAAGCAATTAAAAAGGCCGCTAACGTTAACGCAAAATGAAAACTGAAACCTACGAACATAAAATTTTCAAAGTCACCCGCAGAGACTTTTTGAAATCCACGTCAGTGAGTATGGGCGGCTTGTTGCTTGGCCTTCAGTTTAGCTGCACGGATTCAAAGAAATTGACCGGAAATCCTTTGGCCATTTTTTCGCCTAATCTTTTTATCAGCATTAATGGCAATGGCGATGTTACATTGATTGCCCATCGTTCTGAAATGGGCACTGGTATTCGCACGAGTTTACCGTTGATAATGGCTGATGAACTCGAAGCAGATTGGAGCAGAGTAAAAGTAGAACAAGCTGTGGCCGATGAAAAATATGGTGATCAAAATACAGATGGATCATTTAGTGTACGGATGTTTTTTATGCCATTGCGAAAAGCAGGGGCAACGGTTCGGTTAATGCTAGAGCAAGCTGCTGCCAAAGAATGGGGCGTAGATGTTTCGGAATGTAAAGCACTAAATCATGAAGTTGTTCATTCATCCGGCAAAGCTTTTGGATTTGGCTACCTCGCGGAAAAAGCAGGAGCGCTTCCAATTCCTGATGAAAAAAGTATCACCTTAAAAGATCCGAAAGATTTCAAATACATAAGCAAGCAAAGTTCTATTGTCGACTTAAAAGATATCGTTACGGGCAAGGCAAAATTTGGTTACGATGCTAAACTCCCCAACACAAAGTTTGCCGTAATCAAACGCAACCCAGAAGCTGGTGCGGGTCTGAAGTCCTTCAATATGGATGCAGCAATGAAAGTGCCAGGTGTGTTGAAAGTGTTTGCATTAGATGCACCAGGTTTTCCTACCAATTTTAATAAGCCATTGGGCGGTGTTGCTGTGGTGGCCGAAAATACATGGGCCGCATTGCAAGGGCGCGAAGCACTTGAAGTAACGTGGGAAAGGGGAATCAATGCTGACTACAACTCCCATGCCTATAGCAACGATATGTTGAAAAGTGTGAAGACAAAAGGAAAAGTAAGAAGAGAGAATGGAAAAGTAGATGTTGCGCTGAGCAAAGCAAAAAAAATAGTAGAAGCAGATTTTGTAGTTCCTCATTTATCTCACACCCCCATGGAGACACCGTGTGCATTGGCGCATGTGCATGATAATGTGTGTGAAGTGTGGGCGCCTGTTCAAGATCCTCAAGGTGTGAGAAAATCATTGGCAGGTGCATTGGGTATAGATGTAAAAATGGTAACGGTTAATGTTACGCTATTGGGAGGAGCATTTGGCCGTAAATCAAAGCCTGATTTTGTGGTAGAGGCTGCACTCATCTCAAAAAATATTGGCGGGCCGGTTAAAATACTCTGGACTCGCGAAGATGATATTCAACACGACTTCTACCATTTCCCATCGGCACAATCCTTAAAAGTTGGAATCGATGAAAATAATAAAGTGACTGCGTGGCTGCATCGTTCTATTTTTCCAACAATTGGTGGAACAGCCGATTCAAAAGCGAAAGAACCTGCAACATTCGAAATCAGCATGGGCATGGTGGATTTACCATTTGCTGTTGAAAATTTTTGTTGCGAAACACATGAGGCAAAAGCTAAAATCCGTATCGGATGGTTAAGGTCCGTAGCCAACATTCATCACGCATTTGCGGTTGGCTGTATGCTCGATGAAGTAGCGAAAGCAAGAAGTGTTGATCCCGTTCAAAATATTTTGGATATGCTTGGTGAGGACAGGATTATTGATGCCAAAACGCTCGGAGGTGAATTTTGGAATTATAATGAGAAATCAGAAGATTTTCCATGGGACACAGCGCGTTTTAGAAAAGTTATTGAAACAGCCAAAGAAAAATCCAATTGGGGCAAGAGTTTACCAAAAGGCAGCGGACAAGGAATTGCAGCACACCGCAGCTTCCTTACGTATGTTGCTTGTGTGGTGGAAGTAACAGTAGGCGAGAATAAGAAAATCAAAATTTCAAAAGTAGATTATGTAGTGGATTGCGGTGTACCGGTTAATCCCGAGCGGATCAAATCACAGTTTGAAGGAGGTGCTACATTTGCAGCCAGCCTTGCGTTGAAGAGCGAGATCACTATTAAAGATGGAGCCGTTCAGCAATCCAATTTTGATGATTATCAGGTAGCACGAATGATAGATGCGCCTTATGAGACGGCAGTACATATTATGGAAAGTAACGAAAAGCCCTCAGGAGTAGGGGAACCACCGATACCTCCATTCATACCTGCACTTTGCAATGCTATATTTGCCGCTACCGGACAACGCATCAGACAGTTGCCGATTAAGTTGGCGTAGGATTTGATTTCTACACCTTTTTAATTTTTCAACAGCAAATTTCTTGTTTGGGTTAGAAGGAGCAATGCTTAAATAATCGGTGTAATCGATTTATTTAAGTAAGTATATATGGTATAGGACGATCCTTCTATTCTAAAACAAGATTGCTGGATCCAATGCATGTTCTCTGCCATTTTAGTAACCGTTTGGTTGGCTCCACAATTTGCATTGAATGTAATGACAACCTCATCAGAAGATGTACCACAATCATTGGTAGATTCCCATTTAAGCTTGTATGAATATTTTAATTTTCCTGTAAATACCACAGGGCTGCCATTGCGAATTTCACCACCTTGGCCTTCTAAAATGCTCCAAGTTCCTTTAGTCTCGCTCGTTGTTCCATTTAAAGTGGCGGTTGTTGCGTCAACCAAAATTTGGTCATCTCCTGCAGATACGGTTGGTTTTGCAGAACATGATTTTACAGGTGTATCGTCTTTGCAACTGACGATACACAACATTGAAAATACGATAAAATGAAGTAAATTTTTTTTCATGCTTTAGAGGTTTATGTTTTTCTGATGCAAGCTAAACCATGCAATAAAGTTCTATTAACACTATTGTTGCTATGTTTAACAGTATTGTTACATCATGAAATAAGTGCCGAACAAGGTTAATTTTGGAGTTTCGATGTGTTTAATAAAGCAAAACTGATTACAGCCGAGAGGAACAATTTCAGATTGCTGTCGGATTTGGTTCCGTGGTCATGGTCGGTTTCTGCTGCTTCGTTAATTTTATCTTCCAGCGTACAGCACGTGATGTGGCCGTGCTCATCGTAGGTGTGGACGTGATTAGGATCCCTGTTGACTTTCATAGTTATATTTTTAATGTCCTTTTTCTTCCTCTATTCAGAAAAACTCTTGCGTTCATATTTTAATAAAGAAGGGCAATGAGACTTCCAGTTTCTCCCAGTAGATAACAATCTCACCTTTGCTGTTACCGTCTTGTTCAATTACATACCGAAGTCTTTCCTGATTGGTGTCTTCCACTTCGGGTTTTACTTTTATTCTTATAATATCATCTTTTTGGTCATACTCATCTGCAAGGTGCTGATCCCAGTTTTTATTGATAATGATTGTCCACTGATCTTTAGATGGGATGGTGAACAAACCATACTTACCAGCAGGTAATTCGGTTCCGCCAATTTTTACAGGGCCTTCAAATTCTATGGATGTTGCTTTGTGTGCGCCTGTCACCCAAACCTGATCCATTGGCATAAGCCCGCCCCAAATAACACGACCACGCACGGCAGGTGAGTAGTAGTTAATCGTGATTAAGGTACTACCAATTTTACCTGTAGCCAGTGCTTTTAAACTGCCTTTGAGTGTGTCTCTTTTTGCTTGCGCTTGAATGATCACTGCTTCTACTACTTTTTTATTCCTAATGCGTAGCATTAGAGAATTCAGAGATCAAAAATATGATAATTAGGCAGTTAGATTGATTTAAGTTTTCTAATGAGTAATCTGGGTTAAAAGAGCCTGAAAATGTAGAGTATTCCAGATTTTTACACTTTGCTTAGGTACGGAACAGCTTCGCAAACAAAGGTTTATTTTACTTTAACTAATGACAATTCTTATCATATTTTTTTAATTGATAGTAGTTATAAGGCACGGATGCAGCAAATGCGAATAGCATTCCTCCAAAAAAAGCAACCCAATAAACAGCATCTCTGTAACTCGATGCACCCATAATGGCCATATCTGTTGTGATCATTACCAATTGCATCGCTATCATTGAAATCATAGACATAGATAAGGCTACCTTAATTGCACTATTCCAAGAAAACTGATCCCTCCATACAAAAATCACTATTTGAATTGCAATTGAAGAAACGAGACCAGCAATAATTGAAAGGGACATTTGCACTATCATTGGGGATAGAGGGTAGAAGGCACGTAAATATGAAATCATTATAAAATCGCCAATTGCGCAGCAGACTAAACAGATGAGGGTATTGGCAGAGGCTTTTTGCCAAGTTTTTCTATCGTTCCAGAAACCTTTTGTTATGGACTGATTCATTTGAAGAAGCGTTTTTCTATGACCTAATCCTTGAAGGTTAATTGCTTCCTGAGTAAGCCTATTTACTTTTTATAAATCTTATGGAAATAAAGAACCTTGAATTACAATAATTCAAGGTTCTTAGATTGGATTAAACGCAAGCTGCTGAACATTTTTTACATGCCTCTGCACATTTCTTGCAACACTCCATGTTGTGTTTGCCACATTCTTTCGCACACGCTTCACATACTTTCGCACAAAGTTTACAAAGCTCTTCATGATACGCTGAGCCTCTGGCACAAAGACGTTGGCATAATGCGCAGAAGTCTGCACAGTCGCGACAAATTTTTACGCATTCCTTGTGGCCCATTTCTAGGCACTCGGTTGCGCACTTCTCGCATTCGGTAACGCAGGTTGCGCAAGCCTCAATACATTCTTGAACACTTTTCATAATTATTAAAATTTTTAGATTGTTGAACTACTTCTACTTGTCAAACTTGCCAATAATAATTAACATCTGCAGTTGCCAATCATTTAGCGTGTTTTAACAAAAGTAAGTTTCAATCTTTATTTTAGTGTTACACATCTGTCATAGTTCTGTATATATTTAGCTGATTTTAATCATAGGTGAAATCAACGAACTGTTAACTGTTAAGCTAAGAATGCTTCAATTAGATGAAATTGGAACTATTATTCTTAGTTTTTCCCAATGCAACGAAATACTTGATCGCTCTATCTTATACATCATTCTTTCTTGATATTCACTAAGCATTTCAGGTTTAACAATCACGCGCACTACATCCTCTTTTGCATCATACTTATCAGTAAGGTGTTGCTGCCAATTTTTATTGATGATGATAGTCCATTCATTTTTGCCTGGTATGGTAAAGAAAGAGTATTTACCTGCCAGAATGGTCTTGTTCCCAATCACAAGATCGTTGTTGAACTCTATGCTGGTGGCCATGTGTGCGCCTGTTACCCAAACTTTGTCGTAAGGCACCAGACCACCCCAAACTATCCTTCCGCGCACTGCGGGCGAATGGTACGAGATTTTAATTTCAGTATCTCCAATTTTCCCAATGGCCTCGGCTTTCAAACTGCCTTTGAGTGTATCAGGTGCAGACTGCTTTTGTATAATTATGGCTTCTTCTTTTTTTGTTTCCGCAGGTGCTGATGCTTTGGTTGATTTTTGTTCGCCTGAAGGTTTGTTGTTGCAGCTTGTTAAGTTGATAGTTGCTATGAGTGAAAGAGTGATGAATAAATTTTTCATACTTGCTTGGGTTTTAGTTTGCGCCTGAGTTTTAAAAGAGTGGGAGAGGAAACAAAAAATAAGATAAAGCCTGAACTGATGGTGAGGATTCCAAAAACAGAAAATGCCTTTAATAACATATTGTTGAAATCGTCTCGGCCATGGTAGTCCATGGTGTGCATCATGTAAAGGAAATCAAAGATGCGCCATTGGTTATGGCGGATGCTTTGGAACGTACCCAATTCTGCGCTGATGTAAATGGTGCAGTCTGGGTTTTTAAGTGTTATTGCCCACGCAGGCAAAGGCTTCTCGCGATATTCATGATGACCGTCTGTCTCTTTTAGGTAATCGACTTGGATTAGCTCTGCTGTTTTTACAGCATTCTCTTTGGCTACCGCAATGGCTTCTTGTTTTGTTAACGGTGACCTTATGTTACCCGTCTGTGCATCTGCCAAGGCAAGATGTGCATGTACGTGCATCCCTTCCCCGGCATGGCCTTCAAAGTATTTGATCTGGTAAGTGGGTTTGTTCAGAATTGAAATCAAGTTGATGGATAGGATTGAATCTACCGATTTAGTTGCCCTTAGATTTTTAACAGCTTCCGTTGGAGGCACTGAATTGAAATCTGCCTGAAGGTAGGAAACTGATTTTCGCAAATGGTCGCCATGCACTTTATCAATGTTGTTCCAACTAAAATAGAGGCCGCCCACTGTCCATGCCATAAATTGAATACCGATAATGACACCCAAGTAGCGATGTGTTTTTCGTAGATAGTAGTTACGGTTTTTTATCATATTGTATTATGTCAATTTTTCAAAGCTGCAAAAGAGAAAATTCTGAGTTGTGTTAAATGGGGTAAGATGATTTTCTTCTATGCACTTGATGCGTTTGAACTCCCTATCAAACAAGGTTGACATGGATATTTGTGAATAGCGTTGTATTTCTAAACCACTGCATTTTTGCGGGCCATTCTCGGAAAACGTGCCTAATACCAAATGACCTTTAGAAACAATATTATTGCTTACAACGCTCAAGTATTTTGAAACGGCAATTTCAGAAGTGAGAAAGTGAAACGCTGCGCGGTCGTGCCAAAGATCGAACTGAGTTGCGGATTCAAACTCTGTTACATCTGAAACAATCCAGTTGACCGAATTTGCTTTTGCACCAAGCCTTTGCTTTGCCCTCTCTATTGCTTTTGCGGAAATATCTAGCACGTAAATATTTCTGTAGCCTAAATCCAACAAAGCATCCACCAAATGACTATCGCCTCCGCCAACGTCAATGATCTTAGCCTCTTTGTTGAGATTGAACAGGTTTATAAAATCAACTGAAGCTTTAGGATAAGGTTGAAACCAACTGAAGTCGGATTCGGCTTTTGATTCGTAGATCGTATCCCAATAGGTTTTCAGTTTTTTGGAGGCTGTCATCAGTTATTTTAATAGTTTGTTTAATCCATTGGTTTACCACAATACAGTTAACCCTGCTCCATACTTATAATCAGAATCGTAAGAGGCGTGAATGTAAAAACGTTTGCCAATATTATGATCGAAGTCGATGTTGAATTCTTTGTCGGTGTTGGCGGACACACTCAAGCGCAAACGCTTCGTGAGCGGAATGTCGTTTCGGGTGAGCTGAAAGCGTACTTCACCTCTGTGGTCAACGCGCAATTCGGATAGCAAAAACATGGGCAACAAATAGCGCACACCGGCCACGGCTACTTTACGATCCTTCGATACTCCGCCCTCCGTTATTTGAAATGTATTTCGAATATCAGCCCCGATGTAAGCCGATAAGAATTGTTGCCTATCTATGAAACGTTGATAGTCAGGCTGAAACTCGTATTGGTTTTTGTAGCTCACGCGATAAGTTGAGCCCAATATGCCACGGTTGCCAACAATATTCACGTTCCCAAAAATTGCATCCGAGGCGATTTTGGTTTGACCCCAGAAATACAATATCTGGTCTTCTTTATAGAGTTTCTTCTTTTGCGTCTCCGTCAGTTGTTTGTTGGGCGGTGAGTTCTCATAGCTCACCACACGTGCCATGCCAGCCATCATGTGATATAAAATGTGGCAATGAAAGAACCAGTCTTTCTCTTCGTTGGCGTAAAATTCAATCGTGATGGTTTCCATCGGGCCAATGTCGAACGTATGCTTCATGGGCGAGTATTCGCCTTGTGTATTGATGAACCGGAAGAAGTGACCGTGCAGGTGCAGCGGATGCCTCATCATGGTGTTGTTCACCAACGTCATACGAACATTCTCACCTTTGCTGATCATAATCTTGTCAGCCTGCGAGAGGGTTTTGTTATCGAACGACCACACATAGCGGATCATGTTGCCTGTGAGGGTGAGTTTGATCTCGCGCATGGGCAATTTTTCATCCAGAGTGGTTGGCTTGGGTGCGCGGAGCATATCGTAGGTTAGCGTCACTTCTTCACCTCCCATGTCCATTTTGCTCCTGTCCATTTCCTGCATGTTCATGTGGTTCACCGCTGTGTCTATTTTCATTTCTGCCATCGCGGTATCTGCTTTCATTTGCATCATGGATGAGTCCGACATATCCATCTTCATGGAATCCATTTTCGTATCATCCATGTTCATGTTTTTCAGCTCCTTTATGTTATCCATCTTCATGTCTTTCATTCCCTTCATATCGTTCATGTTCATTCCGCTCATATCCATTCCTTTCATGTTGCCCATGCTGTTCATCTCGCGCATCATAGCAAAGTAGTCGAGCTTGGGAAAGTCGGGTGCATTCATCTTCATGCCATCGCCCAAAAACAATGAGGCATAACCTGAAATATCCTGTGCGGTAGAGCGTAACTCATACGCCATGCCTTCATCGGGCAGCCGGACGATAACATCGTATGTTTCGGCAATGGCCACCAGAATCTTATCTACCCATACCGGCTGCACTGGCATGCCATCAGCCTCTACAATTTTCATTTTGCCGCCTGCAAATTGCACCCAGTGATAAGAAGAAGCACTGCCGTTGATGATGCGCAGACGCAACGAATCGCCTGGTTTGGTTTCGTTGAAAACACTTTCTTTTTTTCCATTAATGAAAAAGCGGTTGTAATAAACATCCGAAATATCCATAGAGGGCATTCGCATCCACTCGGTTTTAAGACGGTCTTTGAAATACCCTTTGCCTATGGCCTCGACATAACTTTGCACGGAATTTTTTTTGATGGGATAGTAGTCGGTGCCGCGCTTGAGGTTGCGCATTACTTCATGCGGGTTCTCATCTGTCCAGTCGCTGAGCATAACCACGTGTTCTTTCATGGCGTTCGATTCGTTCCAGCCTTTTGGATGAATAATAATGGAGCCGTAGATGCCCGACTGCTCCTGCAACATGGTGTGCGAGTGGTACCAATATGTACCTGTTTGGATAAGCGGAAATCTGAACGTGTGTGTTTGTCCTGCTTCGATGGGGGCGGTGGTCAGGTAAGGAACGCCATCTTCCTCATTGGGTAGCAACAGGCCGTGCCAGTGAATAGATGTTTCCATGTTTTTCAATTTGTTGTGTACACGGATAATGGCTGTATCGCCTTCCGTAAAGTGCAGCACAGGCGCGGGTATGCCTCCGTTTACGGCCATGCCCATTTTCATTTTGCCCGTGTAGTTCACCATCAGGTGATCAATGTACAGATCATACTCCACGCGTTTGCCGATTGTGACGGGTTTCATTTCACTTGTAGTATGATGTTGTGCATTTGTAACATGTGCCAACAAGCAACATGCAGCGAATATAATTAATGATATCGACCTCCTCATGATATTGATGGGGTTGGATGTTTTATTGACAATATGAGCTGCCGATCGTGCTGTAGAAGTAGAAAAATATTTAAAATCGTCATCGGGTTTAGTTAGTTTATGACTCCTTTTGCTATTTTATCTAAGATCATGTGGCTGTCGCCAAACTTGCAGAGGGCATCGCAGTGCGTTCTCAAATCTGAAAACAAAATGTATTTGATGTGGACTTGATTATTTCTAACCGAAGGCCGTTTAAGTTGTAGCACAACATCTTTTTCACGTTTATCAGGAATAATAATAAAGAGTGTGGTGCTGTGCTCTGGAAATGAAAAGGCCAAATCGCTTAACCGGAGGATACCAGAATAGATTGATGTACTTTTTTCAACTTCAAAGGCACATACTACTTTGTTTGAATTTTTCTCAAACCAAATCACATCAATTAGCTGAATGGTACTTAACGTTTCCTTTTCAATATTTAACTGAGGGAACTGAGCAAGGCTGATGAATGAAAAATTAATTTCGCCATAACATTTGCCTCTGTCGTTCACCGCTGCAATCGGATCGTAACCTAATGCCTTACCGATTTTGAGCAAATGAAACTGCATTTCGGTATGCAGATCATCTTCCTGTTGCTCATCCAAAACTTCTTGGTGGCGCTTGGTATATTGCTTCAGCAGTTTGGCTTTCTCCTCTTCAGAAATCACCTGTCCCTCGATGATGATGTTGTGCATACCGATTTCAAACAGCAATCCACCAATCGCTCCCAAATCGTTTGACAGAGAGCTCTTATTTTCCTCGTTTGTTTTCAATATCACCTCGCGCATTTTGAGAAACTCTGTCCAACTCCCCAGTTTTTTATTATCGCGAAACAAGTAGTTGAATCCGTTTACAATAGCGGTATTGAAAGGTGGCACCAGCGTAGGGTGCAGAAAGTACAAGATGTTGGCCACTGCTGGGCCGAGTCCTTTTATCTTCTGGGCATCCAACTTAATTATCTCGCGAAGAATCTGTTCTTCTTTCGTAGCGTGGTAACAATTTTCAAGAAACTGGCCGAAAGCACGTTTGTTGGTTTGGTTTTCATAGATGTCGGGTATCCGCATTTTAGGCTTCCAGTAAAATGGATGCGCGGCACCTTCAAATACCTGCTTTTGTTCGGTAATGGCCGTGAGCACAAACTCGAGAGACGAACCCTTGAAATCATTGGTGAAAGTGTCGTTCTTAATATCATCAATCACCTGTAACACACCTCGCTTAATGGAGCGAAATGCTTTCAGGCGGTCTTCGTTTCCAATGAACCACGTATTATAAACAGAAGCGGGATCTTCTTTATATTTTTTGATGATTTCAGATAGTAATGGTTGGGTCATGCTCATTTTGTGCTTTGTATAATAATCCATGGAAATGGTGAATCCATTTTTACCAACCTTGCAACTCTGTGCCACAAAGAGTCAGGATTATAAAGAACTCTGAGGCGGTAATTATTGAGAGAGCCCCATGTATGATGATGGAAATAACGGCTCATTTGTGAAATACTGCGATCAACAAAATATTTTTCAGATCTCTTTCGTGCTTTGTCAACTTCATCGGCTGAATATATCGGGCTATCCACGATATGAATTTCTCCAAAATCATTGAGCAATTCCAGCAGCCGTG
>JAYVPS010000101.1:0-27982 GCA_043757225.1 Cytophagales bacterium
GAGCCACAGTAGGATCGGTTTTAGAAGTAACACTTACATAAAATAAAGGATCACTTGGCCATTGTGGACTCTCATAAATTTCGCGGGCATGCTTTGCGAAATCACTATCAAAAATGAGATTGTGATGCAATAGGTTTTTTACTTTTTTGTTTATTCCAAGATAAAAAATTAGACTGGATGGAGCCAGCACGCGCTTTTGCCAATAGGCCTCATCGTATTTGCGAAAATCTTTAGGCAAAAGAGTTTGCTCAACATGATGGTAATCTGCCCCAGCTACTACGTAATCAAATTTTTTAGCTGCCCCATTCACATAAACGTGTTGGATGGCATTATCTTTTACCTCCAACCGTTCAACGGGACTATTAAATTCAAACCGCACACCTAACTCCATTGCAAGCTTTTGCATTCCCTCAACAATTTTGAACATTCCTCCTTCTGGGTACCATGTGCCAAGCGTCATGTCCGCATAATTCATTAATGTATACAGTGCGGGGGTTTTGTCAGCTGGCGCTCCTAAAAAGAGAACGGGAAATTCTAAAAGCTTAATAAGACGAGGATCTTTGAAGTATTTCTTTATGTAACTGGAAACGGACTCGAAGACGTGTAACTTAAAGATACCTTTCATTAATTCAGTATTAAACAGCTCAATCAATGAAAGTCCGGGTTTGTAGACGAGGTTATTAATACCGACATCGTATTTGTACTCGGCTTCTTCTAAAAACTTTCTCAGAAAAAAGCTGCTCCCTTTCTCGATCTGTTCAAAGAATCGGCATAGCGGTTCTACTCCTGCCGGGATGTCGAAAATATCAGACTTAGAATAAATTATTCGGTAAGAAGGATCAAGCCTTTTCAATTGATAATAGTCTGTTGTAGACTTTCCGAATAGCTTAAAATAGTTTTCAAAGACCTCTGGCATCCAATACCAGCTTGGCCCCATGTCAAAGACAAAACCATCACTTTCAAACTTTCGAGCGCGCCCTCCAGGAGCAGAATTTTTTTCAAAAATGGTTACGTCAAAATTATTTTTGGCAAGGCAAGTAGCTGCTGATAAACTAGAGAACCCAGAACCTATAACCGCTACACTTTTTTTCATAGTCATTAGTGCCATGATACACTTATAAGCCTCTTTAAAGATAGGCCTTTTAGCAAGCAGCTATCTACATTTGGTAATTATTATTGATACCCAATTAGTCTTTTTTGTATTTCTTTGCGTGCATGGAAAATTCGATTCTTTACCGTGCCAAGTGGTAAGTCAAGGTGTTTTGCAATTTCATGGTATTTGTATCCTGTGGTGTGCATTTTAAACGGAATCAACAAGTCATCTTTCATATTATTCATATTTCTCCAAACCTCTTTAAACTCTAAGCTTTCACCGGGTCTATTAAATGTGTGCGTGTCTTCAACATTGAGGTGATAAAGTTCTTTGGTAGTATCAGTAGAGGTGCGTTCGCGTTTTAGCCGCCTATAATTATTGATATAGGTATTTCTCATGATCGTAAACAGCCATCCTTTCAGGTTAGTGTCTTCACGGAATTTATTACGATAGGTTAACGCTTTTAGAATCGTATCCTGAACTAAGTCGAGGGATTCATCACGATCTTGAGTGAACCGATGTGTAAACCCTCTAAGCATTGGCCGGAAACTCGCAAGTTGGGTGTCGAATTCTTGTGGTGTCATATTGTTCAACTATTTAAGTTAAATATTTAACAAAAATAGTTATATTTTGAATATAACAAGTTAAATGTTTAATTATTTTATATAATAATTAAACAAAATAATTTTTGATTAAATCTCTGAAATCCAATGCGTTAATAAAAACCCTAATGTTTTTTGAAGGATTGACACTTGATTTTGTTAAGGCGTTGCCTGACAGGAGAATGGTGGCAGTGTTAAAATCGATACTTAGTTTATCTAAATAGCTTTGCAATTCGTTTGGCTTGGGGCCTGTTGTAAGCGAAGAGATAAGAATTTCGGGTTTATGCTCTTCGAAAATTGATTTTAGAGACGAATAAGGAACAGTTTGTCCTAGATAATAGGTTCTGATGTTTAGCTTTTTGGCGATGTAGTAGTAGAAAAGAAGTCCTATTTCGTGTAATTCATTTTCAGGTAAGAATAGTACAGCTTTTTTGGCGGTTTTAGGCGCCAGCGGCAGTGCGTCAATGGCAACAATAATTTTCTGGCGTATTAAAAGAGAGATAAAATGCTCTTGAGCGGGAGTGATGTTATTTGTGAGCCAAAGCACACCAATCTTTTCTAAGAAAGGATACACAATTTCGATCATTACTTTTTCAAAGCCATATTTTAACGTAAGCGAGCCCAAGAGCCTCTCAAACTTCTCTTCCTCCAGATCAAT
This sequence comes from Cytophagales bacterium, assembly GCA_043757225.1. Classification (GTDB taxonomy): domain Bacteria; phylum Bacteroidota; class Bacteroidia; order Cytophagales; family Cyclobacteriaceae; genus ELB16-189. The sequence continues at coordinate 2,354 of JAYVPS010000101.1, forward strand.
CATGGCCACTATCATTTGCTCGATGTAGATAGCGATGTTATCATTTTGCTCACCCAACTCAAATACTCGCTGGTTGATTTCTTCCGGACTGAGTTTTGTTATCTTAGAGATTTTGAGGCCATTGGAGTTGAGAACTGATACGCTGATGATCTTTTTCAGATCGTTGTCAGAATAGAAGCGGATATTGGTTTTTGTACGCTCTGGCTCGATCAACAGATATCTTTTTTCCCAGATCCTGATCGTATGCGCCTTAATGCCCGAAAGCTGCTCTAATTCTTTAATTGAATATTTTCCCATGAATTTGCCCCAAGTTTAAACAAAACATCCAGATTGGTAAATTGTTAGAATAGCTTCGTTAAAAATTCAATGAGAAAGGCAGGTTCAATTGGTGATGATTGGTTTAAAAAGCAAGGGTGGAAGACTTTTTCTTTTCAGGCTGAAACCCGACAGGCTTATCTGGATGGCTTTAGTGGAATGGTAAATGCACCTACCGGCAGTGGAAAAACCTATTCTCTTTTAATTCCCATTTTAGAAGAATCGAAATTAATAGGAGGAAAATCAAAAGGGCCTCACGCGATTTGGATAACGCCAATACGAGCGCTAAGCAAAGAGATAGAATTATCGGCCAGGCGTGCTATTGAGGGCATGGGAATAAAATGGAAAGTAGGGGTAAGGACAGGGGACACTTCTACCAAAGAGCGCGCTCGCCAAAAAGAGAACCCTCCTGAGTTTTTGATCACCACTCCTGAAAGTTTACATGTGCTGCTTTCTCAAAAAGGATATCCGGATTATTTTAAAAACCTGCGTTCGATCGTGGTTGATGAATGGCATGAATTGCTTGGTTCGAAACGTGGCGTGTTAATAGAATTGGCTTTATCGCGGTTGAAGATAGTTGCTCCGAGTTTAAAAGTTTGGGGCATATCAGCTACCATCGGTAACATGGATCAATCGCTTCAAGTACTGCTAGGTACTTATTCAGATACTCGAAAAATAAAAGTTATCAAGGCAGACATTCTAAAAATGATAGAAGTGATTTCGATTCTTCCTGATGAGGTTGAGCGCATGCCATGGTCAGGCCATTTAGGCATTCATCTTTTAGAAAAAGTAATCCCCATCATCAATTCAAGTAAAAGCACCCTCATTTTTACCAATACTCGCTCTTTTGCTGAGATATGGTATCAAAAAATCCTGACAATAGCGCCCGAGCTATCGGGTGTGCTGGCTATGCACCACGGATCGATTAGTCAAGAACTTAGGAATTGGGTAGAGGAACAATTGCACCACGGAAAATTGAAAGCAGTAGTGTGTACTTCCAGCTTGGATTTAGGTGTAGATTTTCGCCCCGTAGAAACCATCATTCAAGTGGGTAGCCCGAAAGGGGTAGCGCGGTTTCTCCAGCGTGCAGGAAGAAGTGGCCATCAGCCGGGCGCGGTGAGTAGAATTTATTTTTTGCCTACCAATTCGCTGGAGTTGATGGAAGCGGCTGCTTTGCGCGAAGCGATTCAACAAAAGATAGTAGAAGATCGGTTGCCCTATATTCGATCATTTGACGTGTTGATTCAATACCTGATCACGCTCGCAGTCTCAGAAGGGTTTAAGCCCACTGAGATTTTAGCAGAAATAAAAAGTACGGTTAGTTTTTCTTCTATCACCGATGAAGAATGGAATTGGGTTTTGAATTTTATCACAACGGGTGGTGCATCGCTTACTGCGTATGATGAGTATCGAAAAGTGATTATCGAGAATGGGATTTATAAAGTAGAGAGTAAGCAGATTGCCCATAAGCATCGGTTGTCCATTGGCACCATTGTAGGGGACACCTTAATGCACGTCAAGTTTTTGTCTGGCAAATACCTTGGCACCATTGAAGAATATTTTATTGCGCGCCTTCATCCTGGCGATGTGTTTTGGTTTGCCGGCCAAAGTTTAGAATTGATTCGAATCAAAGAAATGGAAGCTCAGGTACAAAAGTCAAAACAAAAATCAGGCAAGGTGCCTTCCTGGCAAGGGGGGCGTATGCCATTGTCATCTCAGCTTAGTGAAATGATTCGACAAAAAATTGATGAGGCTGCCAATAAAAAAGAAGTAGATATCGAAATGCTTTTTCTCAGACCGTTGATGGATTTACAAAGAACCCGATCGCATCTGCCTACGAAGCATGAACTTTTGATCGAATATTTTCAAAGCATGGAGGGATACCATGTAGTGATGTACCCGTTTGAAGGGAGGAATGTACACGAAGGATTGGGTGCTTTGATGGCTTACCGTATTTCCAAAATTAAGCCGATTACTTTTTCTATTGCTATGAATGACTACGGTTTTGAGTTGCTCTCTGATCAGCCAATCCCCATAGAAGAAGCAGTAGAAACAAATGTGCTCAGCAGCGAAAACTTATCAACTGATATTTTGGCAAGCATTAATGCTACCGAAATGGCAAGGAGAAAATTCAGGGACATTGCAGCAATTGCCGGATTGGTTTTCAAGGGAATGCCGGGCAAAAAAATCAAGGAGAAACATTTGCAATCTTCCTCGCAGCTTTTCTTCAACGTATTCCATGAATATGAACCAGACAATTTACTCTTGTTGCAAGCCTCAGAGGAGGTAATGGACTTTCAATTAGAGGAGGCTCGTTTGAGGCTGGCATTAGATCGAATTGCAAATCAAAAAATAATTATTACGAATCCTGACAAGCCCACGCCTTTTGCCTTTCCTATCATTGTAGATCGTACTAGAGAAAAGCTCACTTCAGAAAAATTAGAAGATCGAATCAGGAAAATGGTGAGGGAGTATGGGGATTGATTAAAAGATTTGTCAAAAGTTTAAAGCCTATACTCATTTTAAAAAATTGCTCTAAAAATTAAGAACAACGTTCCTGCCATAATCATCACTACGGGTAGCGTCAAGAACCAAGCAATCAGGATATTGCGAATGGTGTCCGAATTTAAATTTTTAACGCCTTTGTTGGCCACCATACTGCCTGCAATGCCGGATGACAATACGTGTGTAGTACTTACAGGCCAGCTATAAGCGGTAGCAAGGCCAATGGTAATGGAGGCAACTATTTCGGCACTGGCTCCTTGTGCGTATGTAAGATGTTCTTTGCCGATTTTTTCGCCAATGGTTTTTACAATTCGTTTCCAGCCGATCATCGTGCCAATACCTAGTGAAAAGGAAATCATCAAAATAACCCAGGTGGGTGAGTAATCAGTCACCTTCCTTGTTTCTTTTAAGCTGGCTGTTATCGTCTTTTTATCTGCTTCACTGAGTCGCATTTCCTCTTTCTTCATTAATGATTTCAGGTTCCTGTCCATAATCATTACATTTTTGCGCACTTCAAATTTTTCTGCTTTAGGGATTAAAGAAACATCGGAGAGCGTATGGAAGGTCTGTTGGAGATGATAATTTTTATTTTTTGTTTCAGCCAACTTTTTTCTATCAGGCAGTGAGAGTGCAGTGGTATCAATGGTGTTGATCACCTGTTCAATTTTTGTAAGTGAAGAAGGCATTTTACCTGGGTCGTAGTTTGAGTTTAAGGCAAAATAAGCAGGCACAATACCGATCAAAACAAGCATGGCTAGTCCAACACCTTTTTGACCATCATTCTGGCCATGGAAGAAACTTACTAATGTGCAAGTGATAAATAAGATGCTTCTGATCCACCATGGTGGTGGTTGATTTTTCTTTGGTTCTTTAAATAGAAGATCTCCCGTTTCTGATTTTCGAGTGATGGTGCGAAAAAAATACATTAAAATAATGGTGACAGAAAATCCAAAAAGAGGAGAGACAAGCAGAGCCAACCCAATATCTTGTGCCTTGCTCCAGTTCACGGCATCGCCCATTGCATTGGGTAGCAGCGAATATGCAAGCCCCACACCTAATATTGAGCCAATCAATGTATGTGAGCTGGAGCAAGGAATGCCTAAATACCAGGTCAATAAATTCCAAAAAATAGCAGTGATTAGTAATGCCGCGACCATTGAAATACTATGCGCGATATTTTGATCCACCAGGGTCTCAACAGGAAGTAGGTTGACAATTGCCATGGCAACACCAATGCCCCCTGTCATTACCCCTAAAAAATTCCAAGAACCGGACCAGATTACCGCTACCCACGGCTTTAAGGTATTGGTATAAATAACGGTGGCCACCGCGTTGGCAGTGTCGTGAAAACCGTTGACGAACTCAAAAGCACAAACAGCAAAAAGACATATTATCAGCAGGATGGTATACGAAGTTTCTAATTCGAACATAAGTAAAAGTATGATTTAGGCCTCAAAATGCCATTTTCTATTAAAATTTAAACTCAAAGGTATAATCTCTTTCCAAGCCCTATGTTACGCAAATGTTACCATTTTTTTTAACCCAAGTAATGATAGTCGTCATATTTTTGTTGTTTTTGTAGCCTAATTTAAAGAATGGAAATTGAGGTAGCTTCTGGGCGGGTGCAGCTATTGCCTGAAAAGGCACTCTATTTAATTCAAGATAAAATTCTATTGCTGGCCGATTTGCATTTTGGAAAAGTAAACCATTTTCGAAAAGCAGGCATCGCTGTCCCCGCCAAAGCAAACGAAAAAAACGCGGAGACATTAATTGATCTAATTCAGCGTACTAAGCCGGAGCGTATCATTTTTTTGGGCGATCTTTTCCACAGTCACTACAATGAAGACTGGGAAGTGATAGGTCAAATCAGAAAGCATTTTGCTCATCTTTCCTTCGAGTTGGTTATAGGCAACCACGATATCATGAGCGAACAACAATACAAAAGACATTCTCTGCAGTTGCATCAAAAGGAATTGAAAGTAAGTAATTTTTTATTGACCCATGAAGTAGTTGATGAATTGCCTGAAGGACTTTATAATTTATCTGGCCATACGCACCCGGGCGTTCGCTTGCGCGGAATGGCTAAGCAATCGATGATGTTGCCGTGTTTTTATTTTGGGAAAACGCACGGCATCCTTCCTGCCTTTGGTTCCTTTACAGGATTAGCTAAGATTACCCCCAAACGGAATGAAAAAGTATTTGTGATAGCCGAGGGGAAAATTGTTGAAGTGTGAAGTCGGTCGATGGTCGATAGTCAATGGTCGATAGTTGTTGGTCGATAGTCGATAGTTGATGGTCCAGCATATCGACTATCGACCATTGACTATCGACTATCGACCATCGACTATCAGAGAATCATCTTCTCCTCTTTGGTCGCGATGGTTTTCCACCGCCATTGGTATTGAAAAGCAGCCCGATAGAAAATTCCAATCCTGTAAAATCAACTTTTGCATCTTTATATTCTACAGACTTTGTTTCATTAGGACCGTTGAGTACACCACCGGAATAACTCCCTTTCAGCGGAAAATTGGAAGTACCCATCAGATAGTTAGTTTCGAGAGATACGCTTACCTGACCGGTAACGGGAATTGTTAACTCAGTGCCAACGAGATAGCCAACGCCCGGATTGTTTTCATAGGTTAAAGAAGAATTAGCTACATCCCATTTTTCAAATTGGCGTATGGCTCGATCGAAGTTTCCATAATTCAACTTTTGATCAAATCCATAAAAGAAAAATCCCCCTCCCTTAATGTCGAATTCCACATGTTGTCCTTTTAACTGAAAGACCAGCTCAACCGGGACTAAGATGGTAAAATTGGGGCCGAGTAATGAATTTTTAGATTCGAATGGTAAATCCATAATACTCAAGCCAGACATCCTATAAAGAGAAGCCCCGGTTTCTATTGCCAAGAATCGATTTAAGTTTACGCCAATTCCCCGAATGGAAAAAGGGCTGATGGGAGTTGAAAAATCTCCATTGCGGGGCACGAAGTAGGAGAAGGAAAGACCTACTTGTTGGGCATGAGTGCCGCCAATAACAGAAATAAAACAAATCAATAGGAAAATCTTTTTCATCTTTTTTTGAATTATACAGCTCGAAGATACGGAACGGAGTAGTTATTAAACCATTCGTAAAATTATAACGATTTAAATCATGAGAACTTGTTATTTTTAAAGGCCATTAATCAATTTATTTTTTAGAATGCTATGATAATTATGCCAACGAATATTAATAGATCGAGCATTCAGTCTGACCTTAACTAACTTCAATCATTAATCTATGAAATACCCGATCCTGATTCTACTGATTCTTTTAGTGATAAGTTGTTCTGAAAAGAAAACCCCTGCAGACCTCATCATTCAAGGTGGCAAGATCTATACGATGAATGATTTGCAGCCTACGGTTGAAGCTGTTGTCGTGATAGGCAAGCACATAGTTTATGCAGGTGATGCGACAGGGGCAAAACAATTTCAAAGTGAGAAAACCAAGATAATTGATCTTCAAGGCAAAACCATGACGCCCGGGTTTATAGAAGGACATGGTCATATCATGGGGTTGGGCTATAACGAGATGAACCTTGATTTGATGAGCGTAAAAAATTATGAGGAGTTGGTGGAAAAAGTGAAGGAGGCAGTAGCAAAGGCACAGCCCGGCCAATGGATCCTTGGCCGTGGTTGGCATCAAGAAAAGTGGGACAAGAAGCCGACAAAAATGATCAAAGGCTTTCAGACGCATGAGTTATTAAGTTCGGTTTCCCCAAACAACCCTGTTTATTTAAGGCATGCCAGTGGCCATGCAGGGTTTGCCAATGCAAAGGCAATGCAGATGGCTGGCGTGAATCAACTTTCAATTGAGAAGTTGGAGAAAGATTTAAATGAAGGCGGAGAAATCATTCGGGATGAATTGGGAAATCCTACAGGAATATTTAATGAACGGGCGCAGTCATTGGTTACTAAGCAAATCCCAGCAAATAGCGAGGAGACGGAATCAAAAGCATTAGAGTTGGCCATTCAAGCTTGCTTAAAAAATGGAATTACAAGTTTTCATGATGCGGGTGCGTCTCGATCGAGTATTGAATTGTTTAAAAAATTTAAGGAGGAAAGTAAACTCAATATTGGGTTGTATGTAATGCTCACAGGTTTTGATCCAGTGTTAGTTTATGAATACTTAAGAAAAGGACCAGAAATTGATTCACTTGGTAACCTAACCATTCGTTCAATCAAATTGAATTGCGATGGAGCGTTAGGCTCGCGGGGAGCGTGGTTACTGGAGCCATATACTGATCGCAAAGATTTTAGCGGGATGGCAACCATGCCGATGGATACCGTTCTGAAAATTTCCCGCGAAGGGTTGAAAAATGGGTTTCAAGTTTGTGCTCACGCCATAGGAGACCGTGCCAACAGAGAAATTTTAGATCGTTATGAAACAGCTTTTAAGGAAAACCCCGATAAGGCAAAAGAGGCGCGCTTTCGAATTGAGCATGCTCAGCATTTGGCGCCCAATGATATTCCTCGATTTGGTAAACTAGGGGTGATAGCGGCCATGCAAGCGGTACATCTTTCTTCTGATCGCCCTTGGGCCATTAATAGATTGGGCGAGAAAAGGATAAAAGAGGGTGCTTATGTTTGGCAGATGCTATTGAAGTCGGGTGCAAAAATTGTGAATGGTAGCGATGTGCCTGTAGAGCCAATAAATCCTATCGCCTCCTTTTTTGCTTCTGTTACCCGACAAACATTGAAAAGTGAACCTGCAGGCGGCTATGAGCCAGATGAAAAGATGACTCGAGACCAGGCGCTACGATCTTACACATTAGACGCTGCATACGGGGCATTTGAAGAAAAGATCAAAGGATCCATTGAGGTTGGCAAGCTGGCAGACTTTACTGTTTTCTCTCAAGACCTGATGACGGTGCCGGAAGATCAGCTCCTTTCCACTCAAATTTCGATGACTATTGTAGGTGGAAAAGTATGGTATGAAAAGAAATAAGGCAAAAAAGAAAGCTACAGGATCGCTGTAGCTTTTCATATGACTTTTGCGAGTTTGCTTATCTTAGAAACTTGTGTGCCCGATCCATCAACATTTTGCGATCAGCAGTAATTGAAGGATCGCTATAGATTCTTGAAGATAGTTCTGCCACCACGCCTTTTTTATAGCCTAATTTTTCAGCCACCTGTTCGCAGAAGTGTATTTCACTTTTGAATACCTGGCCATCACTCTTCATTAACTGAATAAGATGATACAGGTTTTCAAATTTTTGATCTTCAGTAAAGGTTTCCAAATTGCCAAGTGGCTTTGGCTTTTTCATCATCTCTTCAACTTCCTCTTTTGAGATGCCATTGGCCTTGGCCAATGTATAAATAATTTTTGCCTCTTTTTCTGCTACCGTATTATCGCTGGTTGCCAGATTTATGAGAATATTTAATTGATCTTTTATCATATTGATTTAATATTTGCACAAATTTAATCGAGAGTAATATCGAAATTTAGACAAAATTTGATTATTTCTTACACATAACATAAAAAAAATGCGCTTCTACTTAGCTTAAATGCAACCATTCTATTGAGTTTAGGTCTTTGGAACAAATAATTTAATCATGAAGAGGATAATAGTAACACTTTTAGCGGCCTTGGTAATAGGCACGGTAAGCGGTCAACAAACTGAGACCAGAAAACTAGGCTCTTTTAAGAGTGTAAAAGTTTCGCAAGCCATAGATGTATATCTTAAAAAAGGTGATAAAGAAGAGGCAAGAGTAGAAGTTACTAATGGCCAACTTTCTGATGTACTTACTGAGGTGGCAGGAACTTCGCTGCGAGTTCATATGAGTGATGGCAGTCATAGAAAAACTAATGTAAAGGTTTTTGTGACCTACGTCACCATCGAAAAGATTTCAGCCAGCTCAGCGGCCAGCGTTTTTTCAGACGGAAAAATAAAATCTACTTCGATGGAAATCAATGCCAGCAGTGCAGGATCGGTAGAGATTGGGCTGGAAGCAGAAGGTGCTTCGATAGATGCATCCAGTGCTGGGAACATTGAGGTCGAAGGCAAAGTGAAAAGGTTAGAAGCTGAAGCCAGTAGCGCAGGAGGGGTTGATGCATACAATTTAGAGAGTGAAATTGTGTCGGCTCGAGCGAGCTCTGCAGGGTCAATAAAAGTTTCTGTAACGAAAGAGTTGGCTGCTCATGCAAGCAGTGGAGGTGATATTCGCTATCGCGGTAACCCGAGCAAAACCAATACGGGATCAAGTAGTGGAGGCTCAGTAAAAAAATCGAACTAGGCCTTGCTAATCAACCCTTGAGATCTCAAGGGTTATTTTTTAACCTTACTGTACTTACTGTTTTTCAACCGCTCTTCTCGTTGGTTCTTTTCCCAATTAGTCCAAGCCAGCGAGAAATTTCTAAAATAGAAACTCTGCATCCATGCATTTTTGTTTCCTTGATCGGAGTTGATTGATAAATTGATCATGCTCTTTCTTTTTTTGATTAGACGAGTATTGGGTGGGTTTAGTTTAAATTCGCTTTCATTTTTTAGAAGAAAGCTGGATTTAAGTCTAAAAACGTATAATACGCAGAGCGAATTTGGTTTGCCAATTGAATTAGAGGCTTGGTACAACTTCCTCAAAGGTAAGTTTGCAGTATATTTTAAGACGAGATAAATCCTATGCCTTTTTGATTAAATACTCCTGACTTCTTTTTGAAGAGTTTAAATAGCGCGAACGAAACACTAAACCCTATGGCCATACCGCCCAAAATATCAAAAGGGTAGTGCACACCCAAATAGATACGTGAGAAAGCCACTAACGATGCCCAGGTAAATATTGGCAGCGCCATTTTCCAGTTAGGAAACAGAAAAGTAAGAGCGGTGGCAGAGGCAAAGGCTTCCGTAGTATGCCCTGAGGGAAAGGAGAATCCACCCCCCACACTCCATTGTGTAATTCTAATATCCACTTCATAAGGCCGAGGCACCAACGTAATGTTCTTGAAAATGTAGGAGACAAGACCTGCCAGGCCAATGCTAAGAGCCACATATAAAAATGAAACCCGAGATTTTTTCTTAGCACCTGAGAACTCTCCTGCAATGGTAAATACAATAGGAACTCCAAAACTTATGAAGGAGACGGAATCAGAAATAGATTGAAGCACTCTTATCTTAAATGGAGAGCTTGTAGTCTGTAGCCAGGCGATAAAATCCAATTGTGCGGAAAATTTGGCGACTGTCATTAGGATAGCAATTAAAAAGATGATTGCCATGTAATGCCATTTGGTAAAGATCCCTATCATGGTTGTTTTTGAAAACTCAAAGGAAATAAAAAATGAGCAGTCTAAGAACAATCGAGTGCATTATGGTCTTTATTTTAACTAGGGTTAAATATTACCTTAAGTGAATATAAATTGACTAATTATTGCTAAAATTAGTTTATAAAATAACCTAACAATCGGAAAATAGTATAATTTTGGCGCACAATTGATCTAAACAACCACTACTATGTCACAACTACGATTTGAGGCTTTAAAAAAGCTTAATGAACTATCCAAAGTTCATGTTGATGCCATCTCTCCCAACATCTCTCAGTTTTTTGGAGAAAATGTTTTCGGCATGGAACAAATGCGGAGGACTTTGGCACCTGCAGTTTTTAAAAAGGTAAGTAATGCCATTAAAAACCACGATAAAATTGATGAAGATACTGCCGATGCAGTTGCCTCAGCAGCAAAATCGTGGGCTATTTCCAAGGGGGCTACTCATTTTACTCATTGGTTTCAGCCGATGACAGGCGGAACGGCAGAAAAGCATGATTCTTTTTTTGATGCCCTTGCAGGTATTGAGCGATTCAAAGGCAGTGAATTGGTTCAACAAGAGCCAGATGCTTCTTCTTTTCCAAGTGGTGGTATTCGTAGCACATTTGAAGCACGTGGCTATACGGCTTGGGATCCTACCTCACCTATGTTTTTATACGGTAAAACATTAAGTATCCCTACCATCTTTGTTTCCTACACAGGAGAAACATTAGATACCAAGTCACCTTTATTAAAAGCCTTAAAAGCAGTTGATTTAGCAGCGACAAAAGTTTGTCAGCTGTTTGATAAAGACATCAATCACGTAGTTGCCTCGCTCGGGGCGGAGCAAGAATATTTTGCCGTTGACAAAGCTTTGGCCAATGCCCGGCCTGATTTAGTGATGGCTGGCCGAACGGTATTCGGTCATGCCCCTGCCCGTGGTCAACAATTGGAAGATCATTATTTTGGGACTATCCCCTCGCGTGTGTATGACTTTATGCGCGATTTTGAAATTGAAAGCTGGAAGCTGGGTATTCCTGTGCGCACACGGCACAACGAAGTGGCTCCAAGCCAATTCGAAGTAGCTCCGTTGTTTGAAGAAGTTAATGTAGCTACCGACCACAATCAATTGATGATGGACGTGATGAGCCGCGTAGGAGAAAAGCATAATTTGAAAATTCTTTTTCACGAAAAACCATTTGCTGGATTGAACGGAAGTGGAAAGCATAATAACTGGTCGTTGATTACCGATACGGGCGTGAATCTTTATGCACCGTCTAGTTCGGCTCGCGACAATTTACTCTTCTTGACATTCTTCATTACCACCATCAAGGCGGTATATGAACATTCAGATTTACTTCGTGCCAGTATTGCCACAGCAGCCAACGACTTCCGCCTAGGTGCAAACGAAGCTCCACCCGCCATCATGTCTGTATTTATTGGCGCTCAGATGACTGCAGTACTTGACGAGTTGGAGAAAAAAGGGAATGTGAAGATTGAGAAAGGTGATAACATGTACATGAAGTTAGGTATCGATCAGATTCCTGAGATTATTTTGGATGCAACTGATCGCAATAGAACTTCTCCTTTTGCCTTTACAGGAAATAAATTTGAATTTCGGGCAGTAGGCAGCAGTGACAATTGTGGAACACCAATGACAGCGCTGAACCTTATTGTTGCAGATCAGCTGACTAAGTTCTATGAAACCGTTAATAAGGAAATAGAGAAAGGAGAGGAGAAAAGATTGGCCATTGTAAATGTACTACGCAAGTATATTAAGGAATCGAAGGCAATTCGTTTTGAAGGCGATGGTTATTCAGAGGAGTGGGTGAAGGAGGCCACGAAGCGTGGGTTGAACAATTTCAAGACTATGCCAAAGGCTATTGAAGCCTACCTTTCTAAAAAATCATTGGAGCTTTTTGAAAAGCACGACATCTTTAATCACAAAGAAGTAGAGGCACGCAACGAGATCAAGTTAGAGAGCTATATCAAAAAAGTACAGATTGAGGGCCGCGTGATAGGAGATTTAGCTATGAACCATATTATCCCTACAGCAATTGCTTATCAAAATAAATTGATCACCAACGCCAACGGATTGAAAGGGTTGGGGATTGATAACAAAGCGGTGATTCAGACCATCAAAGAAATCTCTGGCCATATTGAGGTGATCAAAAATGGTGTACGTGAGATGACCGAGGAACGCAAGAGAATTAATAAGTTAGCAGACACTCACAAACGCGCTTATGCCTATTGCGATGATGTTAAGGAGAAGTACTTTGAAGTGATTCGCGATTCGGTAGATAAGCTTGAATTGTTGGTTGACGATGAGGACTGGCCTTTGGTAAAATACAGAGAGCTGTTGTTCTTGAGATAATATTTTTTTAGGAATCAGGGGCTGTTCCAACGTTAGTTTACGGATTAACTTTTGGAGCAGCTCTTTTTTGTTAGAGGCGGCTATGGAATTTATTGGAGTAATGGACATTTATTAGGCTGTTTATTTTTGATGTCTCGTTGGTTTGTGCGTGTCAATTAAATCATGTTTTTAAGTTTGTTGTGTCAAAGGTGACCCTGTATTCACCCCCATACAATCGCAAGCAGCAGCGCAATGACGGGTTAGCTCCACTCGTCATTGCGATCCCGCCATAAAGCGGGAGAAGCAATCTCCCATTCGTAGCACCTTAGCATTTACTAAGGAGGAGATTGCCACGGCTGTCTCCGCGCTCATGCCAATGCTAGCAGCCTCGCTCTACTCGTCATTGCGAGCGCATACTCAGAAGCAAACATAATGCGCGTGGCAATCTCCCATTCGAAGCAACTACGAACTCGAGATTGCCACGGCTGTCTCCACCCTCATGCAATCGCTAGCAGCCTCGCAATGACGGATTAACTCCACTCGTCATTGCGATCCCGCCATAAGCGGGAGAAGCAATCTCCCATTCGAAGCAACTACGAACTCGAGATTGCCACGGCTGTCTCCGCGCTCATGCCAATGCTAGCAGCCTCGCAATGACGGGTTAACTCCACTCGTCATTGCGATGACGCTGGGGCATTCTCTTTTCTCAAAAATTTATTTTATAGGGCTCCTCTTTTTCCCAATTCTATCACTTCCATGTTTTTGATTTCCTTGCCAATTATTTCAAACCGCATAATGGTTTTGATCAGATGGAAGCCATGATTGCCGGCCGCGCCTGGATTAATGTAAAGTAGGTTTTTGTAATTCGGGTCTTTCTTTACTTTGAGAATGTGTGAGTGACCGCAAATTAAAATAGCTGGGATTTTATCTTTAAGAACCTTCTTAATTCTTGGATTGTAATTGGGGGGAGAACCTGCAATGTGTGTCATCCAAATGTTCATCCCTTCACAATCAAACCAATTATCTTCTGGGAAGCGTGCTTGAATATCCTTGTCATCAATATTGCCAAAAACGGCACGTAGTGGTTTGATTTTTTCTAATTGGTCAACTACGGAAGCATCGCCAATATCGCCAGCATGCCAGATTTCATCGCAATCTTTAAAATAATTTATCACCCTCGTGTCGAGGATACTATGCGTATCAGAGAGGAGGCCTATTTTCATTTTTGAGATAAAAATAGTGGAATTTGCCGCCTATCAGAAGGAATTTGGTACGCAATCCAATAAATTATTAGTGTGTTTATTATTGTTTTATTTTTTTTGATTTGCTCTCATTTAGCTCAGTCACTCCATCTTCATTTTGTAGAGAGGGGAAATTTCTTTCAAAGAAGTTAAAAATGCTATCAAAGTGATCTAGTACATCGGTATGTCCTCCATCGATGGCGATGTGTTGGTAGGTATGTGAGAAGTTATGGGCTTTTAATCGTGCGATTACTAGTTCGGACATTTCGGTTGATGGCCACAGCTCATCCTTTTTGGCAGAGATCATCAAGATGGACTCATTGATGTTCTCTACTTTTATTAAAGCCTTCTCTACTGCTTGTTTGTCTTCCAACATAATTTCAAATGCCTTGCGCAGATCATGCTTCATGGCTGAAGGAACAGCAGCCCAGGGCATTGGTACATAGGGAACTTCTTCTCCTTTATAGATCCAAGATGAAGTGGAGGAAGATATTGTTAACGCAGGAAAAGCAGCATGGCATGGTACAAGAGCGGCCACACATTTAATATCATTATAATAACTGGCCAAAAGTAATGCTAACTCTGCACCTTTTGATCCACCGATAATAGCAATGCGGTTGCGATTGATCTTTGGATGTTTAGCTACTTTCAAAATAGCCTCATGAACAGCGTCAATAGAAATTCGATCTAATTGTGTGGGTATACCTGTTGCACCAAAATAGCCGAGTGCCAAAAAAGCGTACCCCTGATGGATAAATTGATCGCGTGTTTTTTTCCAGCGGTCGCTGTCTCAGGCATTGCCTCCCTCAGCGCCTCCAAGCCCTACAATTAGTGGTTGGTTTTCACCTTCTCCAAGATAAAGTCGGCTTTCTATTTTGCCATAATTTTCAGGCAGTTCTGGAGTGCCACATGCTGATAACATAGTAATCAATAGGACAATGGGTGAGAGTATTTTTTTCATATAGCTGTTATTTTTTTTGCAAACCTACATTGCGGATACGGCCAAAGCGTTCTATCGTGAAGGTTAGAACTTCTTTTTTGAAATATTTAGGATGATTTTACGGTAGAGATTTTGGTGGCTGCTTGCGTGAGGGATTGCAGCGGAAAGCCCGCACCCCGCGTCTCGCGGGGGAGGACTTGTAGCAAAAAGCCCGGCCCGCGTCTCGCGGAGCACGCCCAAGTTCAATTTAAGAGAGTCGAACGCTACACAGCACTTTTGTAGTACTGCGAAGGCGTTTGCCCTGTAAATTTTTTAAAGATGGTGTTGAAGGATGTCTTGGAATTAAACCCAGACTCTAATGCGATGGCCAGTAACGTGAAGTTTCTGAATTGACTATCCTTCATTTTAGCTTTCACCTCTTCCACGCGATAGGAATTGACAAAGTCGAAAAAATTTTGCTTCTGCTCTTGATTTAATACTTGAGATAAATGGTTGGCTGAGATTCCAAGTTGTTTTGAAAGGCTTTGGGCTGTCACCTCGCCATCTAAATATGGTTTTCTCTCTTTCATGAGTTTGAGTAGTTGCCCATGGTATTGGATTGCTTGCTCTTGAGCTAGACCCGAGCGCTCATAAGAAGCATTTTTATTTTCTGATTTTCGAGGATGTGAATAAAATTCAAAATTGGTAAACACTATTGTTTGACGAAAGCCGTAATAGCCAACAACGAATATGAAAACCAAGTAGGCCAATTGCAAAAGCCAGGCAACAACGGAATAGGGAATCCAGCTGCGGCCAAGACTTAGTATCCCAACTGGGAACAGGACTATGGCAGAAACTACCCATACATAGAACAATACGTTTAACCAGTTGAGGTTGATCCGGTCGGTGTTTGAAAGGGATTGCATCACTCGCTCTTTGTATTTTTTCAGCAACAAAAAAAACCAGATGAGGTAAAATGGATCGGTGACTAGAAATAGTACGATGAATAAAGTCCAACCAAGGGGTAGTTCTCCGTTAATATAGAGTAGCCCGTGTTCGATATTCAAATCGCGTGGTTCAAAAGCAATGTAGTAATAAAAGAAATGAAGGACATAACTAAAGACAGGAAGCAAGGTGAGTAAATAGCCTTTTAGTGGAAAGGTGGTAGGTTTGGTAAGTGCATATACATAATAGAAAAACAAGGGGCCACCCAGTAGGTAGGTTCCTTTACCCAGCAGCATCCAAAAACTGTGCTGAAGGAAGCTGTATGACTCGAAATAAAAATAAACTTGGCTAGTGACAAAATAGAAAAGGTATATGATCAGAAATTTATCGGCCACAAGTTTGTTCTTTTTGCCAAGCATGAGGCTGAGCAAAAAAATGCCGATGGTGATTCCTGATATGATGAGCGTATTCATGGGGTAAAATTAGAATATCCTGGCTACTCCATCTCTATATCCTATTTATCTAACAGTCCAATAAGACCTTCTTTTGAAGACGTGGATTTTTTATGCGGGTCGATTCAACTATTCTGTATTGGGATTTTAATAAAGCTACCCGTTGTGCCACTTGATTGTTGGAGGCCGTGGCAATTTCCCCTTCGGTAGGTGCTACGAATGGGAGATTGCTTCTCCCGCTTTAAGGCGGGATCGCAATGACGAGTGGAGCGAAGCCAGTCTCACCCAACCCGTCATGACGAGGCATGTTGCCGGCATCATTTCCCTTTCAATCCAAAAAGCGGTCTGATCACATTTATTCTTCTGAGAATGAATTCATAAAATACTAGAGAACTAATACCAGTAAACACTACAGCTAAAATGAATTTTAACGGAGCGGCCACAGCCAGCGGAAAAATTAGCACCGACCCAAGGTATAGAAACAACATGTGAATAATATAGATTGGGTAAGCGGCTTCGCTTAAATAGATCAATGCTTTGCTCGGACGATTTAAATAGTAGTGAGCAAAGGCAAAAACAGTGAAGATCCAAAAGTTTGATTCGATTGATAGCATGTAGACGGGCATTCTCATTTGAAATTGCATTAAACGATAGGTGAAAAGTGCAACGGCTACTAAGAAAAATAGCCATCTCCATTTCAGTAACATATTCCAGAAGGAAGAGCCACCCAATGCAAAGCAAAAACCGAAGAAGAATGCAAGTAATCCTAAGAAGAAGCAATGCCAAGTCATGGCGTACAATTCGAATGGATTGGGATTGACTAGTAATGCTTCAACGACAAAGGCAAAGATGATTGGCAATAACCCAAAAGGAGTGTTGAATAGCTTCTTGATTATCGATACCACTTTTCCCTTTTCATTCTTTTTCAGATAAAAGAAAATTGGTGACAGCAATAGCACATAGGTAAAGATGTTACCCAAAAACCATAAATGGGCAGGGGTAGGGGAGTAGGTTAACTTCCAATTATAATTGAATTCGAAAAGATAAATATGGAGCGGTACAATGCATAACATTCCAAATACAAAAGGAAGTAATATCCTACCTGCTCGTTCTGTGATTAGTTCTTTCCAGTTTCTGTTTTGAATTGCAAAGTAAACACCCATTCCGGAAACATAGAATAAAAGTGGTATTCTCCATACATTCAACATAGTCATGGGAGTCCATAAAGACTCCCATGGTTTATTGTTGGTAATAAATCCGATCATAATTCCCCACGGCTGGAACCCAATCGCGATGTGATAGATGAG
Source organism: Cytophagales bacterium (assembly GCA_043757225.1). Taxonomy (GTDB): domain Bacteria; phylum Bacteroidota; class Bacteroidia; order Cytophagales; family Cyclobacteriaceae; genus ELB16-189. The sequence continues at coordinate 19,664 of JAYVPS010000101.1, forward strand.
TAGCAACCCAATTGCGATTACCCGAACCCAATCGATATCGTATCGTCTCATTTTAAATTTAGTTGGTGGTTGTTAGTTTATAGTTGGTGGTGTTCGTTATCAACCTAACAACAAACAACCATCAACGAACAACTTATCTAAGCATAGCAGCAATCTCCGGCCTTGTTTTTTCTACATAAGCAAAATCGAGCTTAAGACCCATCGGCCCAAGCATCTTCTCCATCATTTCATAGATGCTCTTAACATCGCTAAAGGATCCTGTTACTGATTCATAAGCTGTACTTTTGTAATTATTCCTGATCGTTTTGTCTGCTTTCTTCTCTAGCAAGAATTTCACAATTTCCGGTCTGCAAAAAAAGGCCGCTGTATGGAGTGCTGTTGAGCCATCATTGTTTTGAAAGTTGAGATCAGCACCAGCATCAATCAGTATTTTGGCCATCTCCGTTTTCCCAAACAACGAAGCCGAAATCAATGGGCTAGACCCTCCGAATGGATCTTTCTCGTTAATGTTAGTACCTGCTGCTAAATGTTGTTTCAATGCCTCAACATTTCCGGTAACAACAGCTGTATGAATATCCACCGCTGGTGTTTTTGATTTTGATTGAGCCGAAGCATTTTTTTCTTTACAAGATCCGAGTAGTAGCAACATGGATAGAAAAGTAAACTTGATAGTTGATAGAGTGAAATTGGTTTTTGTTTTCATATAATTTATTTTTTGGTTTAAATTTTACATAGCTCATCTGTTCAGCATGATTTGCCTGCATTTTGTTAAAGTATGATTTTATTTATTTTACCCTATTATTCGCACGAGATGGAATAATCTCACAAAAATTTTGGCATTTTATTTTATTGTTTCTTAACGTATTCTAATAAATCAGCGGGCTGACAGTCGAGGGCATTACAAATAGACTCCAACGTACTAAACCTAACTGCCTTAGCTTTCCCTGTTTTAAGGATCGAAAGATTGGCCAATGTTAAATCTACTTTTTCTGAAAGTTCGTTTAGTGACATTTTTCTTTTGGCCATCATCACATCTAAGTTTACAACGATCGGCATGGCTTATACGGTTAAATCGTTATCGTTTTGAAGTTCAATACCTCTTTTAAAAATTTGTGCTATGACATAGATGACGGCCGCCATCAAAATAAAAGCATGACTATCTTCCCAAAACTGATTTAGTTTATCTACTTCCTGACCGTGATGGGATAAATTTTTAACTGTTTGTCTGGCTATGTAGCTTAAAATTCCGATTGAAAGAGTATGGTCGCTGATTTGTAAAATTTTTTTAGTAACAAAATTGTTAAATGGGTTTGACAAATCTAATTTGTGAAGTAGCTCTACTAGGGTGTAGAAAAGTGTTGCCTTTAAAACCGAGATGAAGATTGCAAAACTATACATACCGAAAAAAGCCCATTTATCACGCTGATACATTACAGTTAAATCTAGTTTTTGATACAGCTTACCCACAAACTCTGGTTTGAACACACTAAAAATAAAATTGATGATCAGTCCGCCAGCCTCAATTGACAAGCCGACAAAAATTACCCAAGCGACAACGTGCAGGGCTTTAAATATGAAGTTGTTTTTTGTTGACATCATTATTAGAATTTAAATTAATGATATAAATATGATAAATAATTATTGATAAACAATAAATATGTGTTTTTTTTCAATAAATTGATTATTTCTGCTATTTCAGGTCAATTTTCCTTTTTGAACTCTTCAATTTCGTTGAGGAAGGCTATCGCATTTCGCAATTTTTCTGCTCCAAAGAATTTGTCAGAACGCTTCACCCAATTATCAGACTGATTTTTATCCGATAATTTTCTAAATAGATAAATAGAGAGTGCGGTAAGGGCAGGAACAATTACAGCTTGTATAGACCAGAACAAGGTACCTCCATGCTGAACCAACGCTTCACTATAGTAGAAGGTGCAGTACAATGGAGTTTGCAAGAGAAGAATACGGCCTACCTGACTGTAGGAAGTATGAACTTGTGCTAACTTACGTTGTGTTTCGGTAATACTTTCGGCAATGTTTATCTGGTTAAGGATTATAATATGTCGTAAATAAAGAGCGACAGCGAAAATGTTGAATAGCATAATCAACCCCACCGAAATAGTAAAGTAAATATTATCTCGTGTGTGATAGAGAAGAAATCCAAGGAATGAAACCCATACAATACCCAGCACCATAACAATTGTGTGATTCTTTTTGAAAGACTCGATTTTTGATTCAGCTTTTTGTGTTTGAACAGCTTTCAACTGTTGAAAATTTACTTCCAGCAACCTGTCCAATTTTTTATCGTACAGTTTCCACGCATTTTTTAAATCTGACTCGTTCATATTTTTAGTCGTTAACAAGTGAAAATTTTTCTTTCAGTTTTTCTTTGATGCGGTTTATTTTGGTTGAAGCATTAGTTTCTGATAGCCCTACTATTTCTGCTATTTCTTTTTGACTTTTCTCTTCTAAGTAAAGGATCATTAGCGCGCGATCCAGGTCTTTTAGTTCGGCAATAAATTGTTGCAACTGATTGATTTGACCTTCTGTTTCATCCGGCAGTTGATCGGGAATAATTTCGATGAGGTGATCCGATAAGGTGGTAGAAATCTTCTTTCTTCGTGAGTCTTTGCGATAAAATGATATGGCCACATTCAAGGCCACCCGATACATCCATGTTGAAATCTTTACGGAATTATTGAACGTAGCAAATGATCTCCACAACTGTATAATAATTTCTTGTACCAGGTCTTTGCGATCATCCGCATCTTTACAATATGAATTAGCTACTTTGTAAATGATCCTTTTGTTTTGCTCAATGATTCGTTCAAAATCATTGGGGGCATTTGAGTTCTTGCCGGTAGTCATCCTCGAATCTACCTATTTATTGAAGACATACTTGAAATCTTTTGTGCATTCATAAGGTGATCTTTTTATTGAATGTTGTCGCAGGCAAGCGACTGGTATGCATGAGCCTGTCAAAACCTATTCTATTTCTCTTTGCATTTATGTTTTTCATTTTTTTCTTCTTTGACCTATTATTCGCGCAAGAGGGGCAGATGTCACATATAATGACGGCTTTATTTTCAATGACATTATAAGCTTTGATAAATAAGGCGTGAACCTTTATTAGGATGAATAATTCATTTGAATTATTTGAAGGTTAGGAAACCCCGTCATAAATATTGCTTACCTCTTTTTAATCTTATTTTCCCAATTTCTCGCCTCTTTCATCAACTTCAGTTTTCCGTCTTTTATATATGTTACAAGCTTTGGGTTCGTTGCTCCTTGGGAGGTTAAGTGGAAATGGCCGCAATCATCGCAGAGGTAAATTGCTACAGGGCCTTGATCGGGCTTAAATTCAAAGTGCGTGCGTGCTTCAATAAGTGCATCTACCGCAATGTCTTCGGTAGGGTACATATTCTTATGGCTTGGGCAGTTTTTCATTTTTTAAGTATTGTACCAAGGCACTAGGCCTTGGTTATTGCCTCTCTTGACACCTTTTCGTCTTGTGTTAACAATTGCCACTATCAAAATTAATATCTCTTGTTAACTTTGCAGCCTTAATTAATATTATAACCATGAAAGTAGCAGAAATACAAACCAAAAAGGGCGTAATGAAAATCAATTTCTTTGAAAAAGACGCCCCAAACACCGTAAAGAACTTTATTGACCTGGCTGAGAAGGGATATTATAATGGACTATCCTTCCACCGCGTGATCCCTAATTTTGTGATTCAGGGAGGATGTCCTAACGGTAGTGGGAGTGGTGGCCCTGGCTACCAAATCGACTGTGAATTAACAGGAGACAATCAATATCATGATCGCGGTGTTTTGTCCATGGCGCATGCAGGGCGAAATACAGGTGGCTCGCAATTTTTTATCTGTCATTCCAGAGAAAACACGAAGCACCTCGATAGGAACCATACCGTTTTCGGTAAAGTGGTGGAAGGGCAGGAAGTGATTGATACTATTCGCGAGGGTGATGTGATGGAGAAAGTAGTTATTTTAGAGAAGAATTAATTTGTTGGCGATCATACTTTTGGACAAACCAGTAACTAGACAGACATGAAACAGGTAAAAATTAGTAGATCGAAAGAATGGGCGAACTGGAGGTTTCCTTATAAAGTAATCGTTGACGGACAAGAAAAATTTGAAATAGTTAACTGACAAGAACGACTTATAACTATCAACAGTCCCGTGACTATTCAGGCTAAGATAATGTGGGGTAGCTCGAAAAAAATTACCATTGGCACCAACAAAGACGAAGCACAAGAAATAAGGATAAGTGCTAATAAGCAGACTATATCAGATTTCCAATTGCCCCTCTTTCTATTGTTATGCTTTGTGGTGTGGTCAATTTTATGTATTCCGACAATGGCGCAAAGGACTTCATGACCGGACTTTTGATCGGAGTAATGATTCCATTAATTAGGTCTACTGACAATTTGGAGAGATAAATTTTTAGACATTGAATTGGTGACTGAGTAAAGCACGAACTGCCAACGTTTGTGTATGAAACGTGGCTGGGTTTTCGAAGCAGTGTCCTGTCCCACGTGACCACACGTATTTTGAAAACTAAACTACAACTTTACACTTGAACCCCAGCCATGTTTTATACACTTTGTTAGCGGCATGTGCTATTGTCCGTCCAATGATTTGTTGCTCGATTTGTCGTCTCCCTTTCCGTTGAAACTTTCCATCATTCTCTGCGCAACTGAACGCTGAACAATTGATTGCACACTGGAATTCATATTTTTAAGTTTAAAAATATTATTGAAACCATAGAAGCCAAATTCAGTTACTAGTTTTCCAATAAGTTCGTCAGCAAACGAAGAGGAAATAATATTAATGTCATCGAAGTCAAGTGTTATACTTTTACTGGACTGTTTATAAACGTTAATCAATTCATTTCTAATTTTCTCCCCCGATTTTCTTGTCCCCACACCTGATTCTTTGGTGTTTAGGGTGATTATGATGTTACCTGCATTATCCTCTAACGATTCTATTTTAAGATTAGCAGGTTCATATCCACCAAGTGCTTTTGAAATAGAAATTTCTTTACTGTAATCTATTTGAAAGTCAACTATGCAACCATTATCATAAGGAAGTTGTGGAACACGGTCAAAAGTCTTAAATTCATTATTTGTCAAATTATAACAAGCTGAGTTGGAAATAATATTTAGTATCCCGGTGTTTTCACTTACAATTTGATGAAGTCCCCATAGTCCATTTCCCTGACCAATCTTTTTGTCCCTTGTCACCCCTTCTTTAACAGCAAGTTTTAAGGCTTCAACGGGGCTTTTTGGTTTGTGAACAGAGGATGAAAGCAAAGAATTGTAAATACCTTGTCCAGTATCATATACGCAGAAAACAAAATGCTTTGTCGTAGGATGCACTTGTCCCATTACGTAACCAAAACTCCTACTTGAGTGTTGTAGTACATTATCCAAGACTTCATTAATAGACCACTCAAAACCTTCTAATACACCTTTTTCACACACAATGATTTGTGACAATTCACTAACGAATGAATTTATTAAAAGATATATGTCGTCCGCGCTGTCAAATCTCCAAATCCTATCTAAGCTTGCTTTTTGAGCAAGTTCCTTATTTTCTTGAACACGGAGTGGAGCTTTAATTGAAAGCTTTTTCAGGTAATCAGTTAAATAATAGAATTCAAAATTGATCCCTTTTGAACTCATGTTTTCAATTATTCCAGCCACTGGAACGCTGACATTTGGAAAGGCTCCTTCAACGTTTTTAAAATTAAGTATCAGGTTCTTATTGTACGAATTGAGTGTGCTATTTAGTATTTCAACGAACTCCAAAACTACTCTTGGGTTGGCAAGATTTTGAAATATTAATTCCTGTCCTTCTTGTTTTATTAAAGATTGAGATTGAAAGTCCTTTTTCATTTTCTTGTTTGTCTAAGGCTGCTAATTTAGCGGTTATCTCTGATAGTTACACTGTCATAAAGCATTGCCGCTAACAAAGGTGTTTATGTCAGTTGTGGATGCCGTTCATTTGGCATTTAGTTTTTGCATTTACTTTCTGCATTTACTTTCGGTGGGCCAGGGGCGCAGCTTCGAAATCCGCAGCCGTCATAAACCCTAGTCGATAAGCTAGATGGCGATTAGTGATTTACAATTTAAGTGTTCTTTCGTCACAGTAAACGAGAACTAAACCTGATAAGGGGACTCATTAATTGCCTATTGCTTACTCAAAATGCGTAATTAAGATTTCGCAATCTCCGCTACGCATTCAATTTCTACTAAAGCCTCTTTCGGCAGTCGGCTCACCTCCACGGTAGTGCGTGCTGGCTTGTGATCGCCAAAAAAAGTTTCGTATGCCTTGTTCATCTTTTCAAAGTCGGCAAAGTTTTTTAAGAAGACAGAGGTCTTTAAAACGTGACTTCGGTCGCAGCCTGCAGACTTTAGTACAGTTTCCAAATTTTGAAGAACCAAGGTAGTTTGTTCAGAAGCCGTAGCACCTTCAATCAACATGGTGGTTGGATTAAGGGGTGTTTGGCCGGAACAAAAAATCAAATTACCGGATTGAATGGCGTGTGAGTAAGGGCCAATGACCTTGGGTGCAGTTTCTGTAAATATTTTTTTCATTGTATAATTTTATGAGTACATTTTTTCTATTTCCTTTTGATTATGATCTAAAATAAGTTGTCTGATTGGCTTTTGAGTGGCCGTTACCTCGCCTGATTCCACACTCCAATCCTGGCCGCAAAGTACAAATTTTCTTACCCGCTCAACGGCCGGTAATTCATGGTTCAATTTATCCACTTCTTGTTGAAACTTAGCCAGTACTTTAATATTGTGAATCATAAACTGCGGAGAAGTCCAATGAATTTGTTCTTGTTTGCACCAAGCCTCCAGCATTTCAAATAGCGGTACAAAAAGGGCAGTAACATAGGGTCGTTGAAAACCGATAATCATACAACGTTGAATGAAAGGAGATTTGGTAAAATGATTTTGTAACGGCTGCGGTGCAATGTATTTGCCGCTAGACGTTTTGAAAATGTCTTTTTTGCGATCTGTAATTTTCAAAAAACGCTGGTGTATAATTTTTCCTACATCACCGGTACGAAACCATCCATCGGCTGCCATTACGGCTTTGGTCATTTCCGGGTTTTTAAAATAACCTTGCATGACATTGGCACCCTTCACTAAAATTTCTCCCTCCTGATTTTCGTCTGGTTCATCAATTTTTATTTCTACTCCGGGAATAGCAATACCCACGGTGCCAAACCGATTCATTCCAGGTTCGAATCGGTTTATGCTGATGAATGGAGAGGTCTCCGTCATTCCATAGCCTTCAATAATTCTTATTCCTGCGGCTGAAAAGAGTCTGCCAATATCGGGGCGCAATGCTGCCGCACCTACGGCCATATAGTTAATTCTGCCTCCTAATCTTTTGCGCCACAATCGCAAAACCAAAATCCGTGCAAGGAACAACCGGATAGCACGAATGGGCTTAATTCGATGATCACTTTCAATTTCTTTTCCCGTTTCAATTGCCCAGGTAATCAGTTTTCTTTTGATCCAATTTCGAGCGAGGGATTGCTCTTGCATAAAGTCGTACATCTTCTCTAACACACGAGGCACACTAGTACAGAAGTAGGGCTTTACCGTTTTAAAATCGTGGCCAAAACTTTCTTTGTTTTGACTGAAGTATAAGGAAACGCCAAAAGCGATATATGCATAGCAGGTGGTTCGTTCAAAAATATGACTAAACGGCAAAAAACTAACAACACGATGGTGCGGCTCTAAAGGCAGAAGGGTTAAGATGGCCTTTATATTATGTACAACATTGGCATGACTTAGCATTACCCCTTTTGGAAAGCCCGAGCTGCCCGATGTGTAGAGGATGGTTAGTAAATCGCTTTCGCGGATTGTACTTTTTATTTCGTTTACTTTTTTCAATTCCTCCTCATCGGGTTTAACAGAATTAAAGCCTACGAAGTAATTAGGTTCAGTAGAATCCAGATGAACAACGCGAACCGCAAAATTATTTCTATCGATGATCGCTTTAAGTTTAAAGAATAGTCCCATATCGGCCGTAAGGCAAAGCAGAGCCTCAGTTTCGGTAATAATTAATTCAACATCAGCTGAGTTTAATGTGGGGTGAATGGGCACGGTTATTAATCCAATCTGTTGACAGGCGAAATCAAGTACCATCCATTCGGGGGTGCCAAATGTTGGGACGAAAATTATTTTGTCCCCACGATTATAACCTTCGGCAAGAAACCAGCAAGAAAGTGCATTTACTTTTTTTTCAATTTCTTGTATAGATTGAGCTTGCCAGT
>JAYVPS010000102.1:0-7536 GCA_043757225.1 Cytophagales bacterium
GAAAAAGTAGCAATGTAGTAGGGAACCATAAAAATGTAAGAGATTACTCCCGCAATCATCGAAAGGATAACTATTAATCCAAAGGTGCTCCACCACTTACCTCGCACCAAATAAAACGAACGACTAAGAGATTCAAAAAAGCCTTTCTTCTCATACCCGCGGATAAAAAAAGTAAGTGAAACACTAAAGAGCAAATACATAAATGCGATAATAAAAAACACCACGCCAAAGAAAATCAGGAAAGGAGAGACTGCCGCGAGAAGAACAATGGGTATAATCAGAACCAAATAAGCGGCTAATATTAGTATCCCTAAAAAGATGGCGGTTCCGAAATACATCCAAAAAGTTTCCCTCACCCGAGCCCACACTTCCGGCACTTCAATTTGGTTGGTTCTTTTTTCTGAATACAGGATTAAATAATTATTAATAGTGGCAATGGTGAATATGTAAGTCAATATTCCAAAAACCAGCAAGAGCATCATTTGCACCCAAAAGTCTACTGTCAAAAATAAATCTCCAAAATTTCCTGTCCCCATATTGGTAGTGAACTTCATGAAATCGCTCATGAAGTTACCGATCACTAAACTGGCAATAAGGGCTGGCGGTCCTGCTATGACCAAAATGCTCTTAGCTAACGGTTTAAAATTTTGTTTAACAAATTCAAACGTGGCATTCACCTTCATGCTGAAGTCGCGAAGTCGCGGAAAATCAATGTGTCTGAAGTCTTCCATTTTTATTAAGTTGAGTGGGGTAAATTAAGAAATAAAAAACCATCAAAAAGGTTGAGAAGCCGATGATCGCCACCTTTATGCTCCAATGCATAAAGGCATAGCGAGTAATAAACGATTCGATAAAACCAGCCATAATAAAAAACGGAACCAGCCCCATTACTATTTTCAGTCCTTTCACCGCCCCGTTTTTGAAAGACACCAAGCGAGAGTACGTACCCGGGAAGAGTAAGCTATTCCCCATCACAAATCCCGCAGCAGCGGCAATTACAATAGATGATAATTCGATAGTGCCATGTAGCATAATGACAGGAAAAGCCTGTGCAAGCTGCTGTTCTTGATAAAAAAACATGATAAACGTGCCCACCATCACGCCATTGTAAAATAAAAACAGCCCTGTACCCAGCGAAGCAAATACACCGAAGACAAACACCTTGAATGAAACCAAAATGTTATTCAACGTGATCATAAAAAACATATTTATTTCGCTTCCACTAGAATAAACACGGGTAGGGTTACCGGCTTTTATGTTTTCGAGCGTCATGTTTACATAGCCATCACTCAAAATCAAACGGACAAAAGTGGAATCATTGGCAACCGACAGCATTCCAATTATGCCAGCCAACATGAAAATGATAAAGGCATACAATAACTGATTGCGTGATTCATACATAGCTTGTGGCACTTCCAGTTTCCAAAAGGTAATAAAGCGGTTTTTTTCTTCCTTCTTATTTTTATAAATCTCTAAATGGATTTTACTAGCTAACGCATTCAGATAATTCGTGGTGCGGCTTTGTGGGTATTGCGTGCGCGCAAAGGATAGGTCATCAGTGATTTGAATGAAAAGTTCTGCCAATTTATCAGGCTGAGCGTGCCCTTGGTCGTTTACCACTTTCTCAAACTCCTCCCATCGTGGCTTGTTGCGATGTATAAATGCCGACTCTCTCATAAACAATAAAGGCTGGAAGATAGAACAAGGAATGTTTCCTTCGATGAAATACATCATTATTTTTTTGCCAGTCGTAGGTGCCCTCGTGCCTAGAGCAGTCATCTTCCCCTTCTTAAATTTAGTTTGGATGGAAGCCAACCGGCCAACTAACTTTAGGCCGCAGATAATGCCCCAATGCAAACCATTCACGTCCGCACCACCCAAAACGTTTTCATCCAATATCCGCTAGGAAGTGTGGGCGATCGCATTTTAGGGTACTTAATCGACCTGCTTGTCTTAATCATTTACACGATTGCCGTTGTTGCTTTGCTGATTAATATCAAAATACATGAACCTTGGGCTTATATTATCTCTCTTGGTTTTCCCTGGCTTTTTTATAAGGCGTTGTTTGAGATTTTTATGGATGGCCAAACACCCGGCAAGCGATTGATGAACATCAAAGTAGTACGCATCGATGGAACACCCGCCACCTTGGGCGATTTTGTGGTGCGTTGGATCTTCGGCCTTGTAGAGTACTACATAATGAATGGCCTCATCGCCTTGCTCTGCGTAACCATCGGGGGCAAGGGGCAACGGCTAGGCGATATGGTAGCCGGAACCACCGTTGTTAAATTAATCGAACAAAAAGAAATTAGTGCAAAGCAGGTATTTGTGTCAGCCGAAGAATCCTATCAGCCAACTTTCCCACAAGCCATTCAATTAAATCCGCACGATGTAGAATTGATACAACGGGCATTAGAGGTAAATCGCGATCACGACAATCCTAAACCACTCCTCGCAGTTACAGAGAAAATAAAAACACAATTGGGCATTCAAACTGAGCTACCCTCCATAAAGTTTTTATACGTATTGGTGAAAGACTACAACCACCTTACTTCACGTTGATTTTTTTTTGGCGTCCGGGCGGGCTATTCACTTCAAGTCCGCACCCAATCGCGCATTTCAACCCTTCGTTGCGGGCTTTCCGTTGCTATCCCTGGCCGAGCTTTCCTATGGCCTATTCGCTAAACCTTGTAACTTGCGAGCCAAAATAAAAATCAATGATAATTATTGCTGACAGCGGAGGTTCTAAAATTGATTGGAGGTTGTTAAAAAAAGATGGCATCATCGGGCAAGCCAACAGCGCTGGCTTCAATCCGTACTATCAGCCGATCGAACACCTCCAAAAAATAATCATCGAATCGCTGGTACCACAGGTGGCAGAAACGGTGACAAAAATATTTTTCTACGGCACAGGAGTATCTTCTGAAAAAAATCAACAAGTAATCCAGGCGGCCTTTTACGAACATTTTAAAGAAGCCAAAATCGAAATCGGTTGGGACTTGCTAGCAGCAGCGCGAGCCCTTTGCGGGCAAGAGCCAGGCATTGCCTGCATACTCGGTACAGGTTCAAACTCCTGTCACTACGATGGGGAGAAAATCATCGATAACGTACCCAACCTCGGTTGGATTTTAGCAGACGAAGGCTCTGGCACTAACTTAGGAAGGCAACTAATATTCGATTACTTCCGCAGCAACATGCCACAAAATCTAGCTGACCAGTTTCATTCTCGCTTCCCTTGGTCGCGCGAAGAAGTATTAGAGAAGGTTTATCAACAAGAAAAACCCAGCGCATTTTTAGCAAGCTTTGCCAAATTTATTTTCCAGCATTTAAAGGAACCGTATTGTTACAAGTTGGTCTACAATCATTTTGCTTTGTTCTACGAAAATAATGTGATGAAGTATAAAGACTACAAAAACGTGAAAGTTCACTTTACAGGCTCTATTGCTTTTTATTTTAGCGATATATTGCGTCAAGTAGCCAATGATAAAGGCATTACGGCAAAAAATATTTTAGAAAGCCCCATTGCAGGGTTAACACTCTATCATAAAAAGGATTTATAAAAACGAACGTTAAACCAAAAGCGTGTAACTTGAAATTCGATTATGACCACTGAATCTCCTTCGCACTACACTGAACTTGAAAGCATGAGCGTGGTTGACTTATTAACAAACATCAACAACGAAGACAAAGGCGTTCCATTGGCCATTGAAAAAGTAATTCCAAAAATTGAGGCGTTAGTGAAAGTGATTGCTGAGAAGATGATGCAAGGCGGTCGCTTGTTCTACATTGGTGCCGGCACGAGCGGAAGACTTGGGATTTTAGATGCCTCAGAAATTCCACCCACCTATGGTATGCCACAAGGCAAAGTCGTTGGACTGATTGCAGGTGGCGACAAGGCGATTCGGAAAGCAGTGGAAAATGCGGAGGACGATCACAACCAGGCGTGGAAAGATTTAGAAGAATATTCAATCAACCAAAATGATGTGCTCGTAGGCATTGCTGCCTCCGGTAGAACACCCTATGTGATCGGTGGAATAAAAGAAGCGAGGAAGCAGGGCATCGTTACCGGCTGCATCACCTGCAACGAAGGCAGCGAGTTAGCGGCCGTTGTCGAGTACCCGATAGAAGTTGTGGTAGGCCCTGAGTTTGTTACGGGCAGCACGAGAATGAAAGCAGGCACCGCTCAAAAATTAGTGCTGAATATGATTTCCACCACAGTCATGATACAACTCGGTCGTGTCAAAGGAAATAAAATGGTGGACATGCAGTTAACCAACCATAAATTAGTAAACCGTGCTGTAAAAATGATTATGGATGAACTTCATATCTCTGAAAAAAGTGCTGAAGAACTATTGCAAAAATTTGGGAACGTAAGAAGGGCAATTGAGGGGGCGAAGTAGGCAGTAGATTTCAAGTTGTTCGTCATCTTGAGAAATACGGATTGCAAATCCTTTCACAACTAAAAAAAGAAAAATTCTAGGTATACTTCTACCCAAACAAAAACTCCACGTCATCGCGGCTCAGCGCTTTCACAAAGCCCGCATCTTCCTGAATCAGATCATCGGCAAGTCTCTTCTTTCTCTCCTGAAGCTGCATGATTTTTTCCTCTACTGTGTCTTTACAAATCATCTTGTAGGCAAATACTTTTCGTTTTTGCCCAATGCGGTGCGCCCGGTCTATCGCTTGCTGCTCTACTGCCGGATTCCACCACGGATCGACAATGTACACGTAGTCGGCAACGGTTAAGTTAAGCCCTACACCGCCAGCCTTTAGCGAAATTAAAAAAGCTTTTACGCCTTCATCTTCCTGAAATTTGTTTACCTGCTCTTTTCTATTGGGCAAAGAGGTGCTGCCATCCAGGTAACAGTAACTTACCCCGGCCTCTTCAAATTGAAGTCTTATAAGTTCAAGCATCCCGGTAAATTGAGAAAATATCAGCAGCTTATGGTTGCCTGCATTTTCTGTTACTTCCCTTATCAGTTCTTCAATTTTCACAGAGCTTATCTGCGTGTTCTCATCTTTGGTTGCCAACGCAGCATGATCGCATATCTGCCGCAGTCTCAGCAACCCTTCCAATACATCGAGGCCCGATTTGCCTATGCCTTGTTCGTCAATTTTTTTGAGGAGTTTACTTCTATAGCCATCGCGGTATTCGTTGTACAGTTTGCGTTGGTCTGCAGCCATTGTGCACCACAGTACCGATACCGTTTTATCAGGCAAGTCTTTAGCTACTTGCTCTTTGGTGCGCCTTAGGGTAAACGGGTGAACCAACTTCTTAAGATATTGAGCTTTCTCTTTGCTTCCAAGTTTATCAATAGGCAACGCAAACTCGCGGTTGAAATACTCGCGATTTCCCAACAGGCCAGGGTTGAGAAAATTAAACTGAGAGAACAGGTCAAACGTATTATTCTGAACAGGCGTACCGCTTAGAATAACACGATTTACCGATCGCAGATGTTGAACGGCCTTGGTAATGCGTGCATCCGGATTTTTTATTGCCTGACTTTCATCTAAAATAATGTATTGCCACAAAAAGCCCGAGAGTTCTTCCAGATCATTACGAATCACTCCGTAAGAAGTCAGTATCACATCATACTCTTCAAAATGAGTTTCCTTAAAATCGCGCTGCAAGCCGTAGTGAGTGTAATACTTCAGGGCAGGGCAAAATTTTTGCAATTCGTTTTCCCAGTTAAATATCAGCGATGTTGGGCAAATTACTAACTGAGTACTTCCCGTGTATTTTTCTTTCAGAAATTGAAGAAATGAAATAGCCTGAAGGGTTTTACCCAACCCCATATCATCGGCCAGGCATCCACCCCATCCTAGTTCATCCAATGCTTGCAGCCAATGAAATCCCGATAACTGGTAAGGTCTTAAAGAAGCTTTTATCTCCTGCGAAAGAGGAATCTTTTCAATCGAATCGTAGTCAAGAAGTTTCTTCTTGCGTGTTTCAATTTCCTTGCGGGCGCTATCATCCAGTTTGTCGAGGATGTCTTCTAACAGCGTAAAGTGAACCTTGCTTACTCTTAACACACCGTTTTCTTCTTTGCCAGTACGCAGCAGCAAACTGTATTGCTTCACCCATTCTTCAGGTATATGACCCAGCGTTCCATCATTCAGCATGATAGTGTCTTGCCAATTGAGAATAGCCTGGCGAATGTCTTTTAATGGAACCAATTGATCGCCCCATTGAATAGTAACTTTTAAATCAAACCAATCAATACTAGAACTTGCTGCTATGGTGAATTGGGGAACGTGGGTAGTGTAGCGGAATTTTTTTAGCTCAGGTAAACCCACAATGGAATATCCTTGTTCTTGCACGTTGCGCAGCATGCCAATAAACCAACCCTTCTTCATCACATCCACAAAAGGCAGATAGTAGAATGGATTGTTGCGTTGTCTGTCAAAGGAAGGATGGAGGGTGCGCAGGTATTCATTTACTATCTTCTCCTCTTCGTTGTTGCGATGGATGATCTTAATAGAACTATTTTCCTCTACCACCAGTTTTGTTTCCTGATCAAAATCTACTACCTCCCCATTGTAAACAAACTCAGCCCTGATCATCAGGTTGGCTTCGTTAAGTTCACTCAGGCGCACTCGTTTTTGCAATGATGGGCTTGTGAACCCGATGTTTACTTTATCGCTAATGCTTACAGGATATTTATCTAGCCAGGGAAGTATGTATTTTTGGACGCACTCTTTTTTGAGTGACAAAGGAAACTTGAACGATCCTGTTTTGAACAACTCGAGAATCGCCAACGAATCTTCATCGGGCGGAAGATAAAGGGTATTATTGTTTTCAAGGAGAATTCCTCCCAGCAAATTTACTTTTGCTTCTTTACCATCCAACAAAAGTACCATCGTCAATACGATCGCATCCTTTTCCTGATCGACAGAAAAACGGAATTCTGCTGGTTGCCTTCCTAGCGTAATGGATTGCTGTGAGTGCCCCACAAAGCGGCCTGTTTGCAGAGCAAAAAGAGTTGGATTGCTACACAACCCTGTCCATAGCTTTTTAAGCAGTATCAGATAATGCTTTCGTAAGTTTCTTAACTCCCGCACAGAGGCATGAGCCCAAGAGCCCGTTTCGCTATTCTGAATAAAGCGGTTCCCTGTCCCGGTCATCCATTTTAGAAGTTGGGGATCAGAAAACTGAATGAGCTCTTGATAAAATTCATCTTCAAGCGATTGAAGATAGGCCAGCCCACGTTCTACCTGTAAGGAAACTCGTTTGTACTCTATAAATTTATCCCTTTTGTAAAGCAAGATCGGCTCCAGATCAAACCGTGTTGATTTGCCAGAAGCAAAGTTGAACAAAAACCCTATTTCGTAATTCATTGCTACCCCTTTGGGCAACGCTGGGCGCGCGGCTTCCTTCGACCTTTTATGATCTTCTCCAAACATGCTCCTACTTCTTTTTTAAAATGGGCGCAATATAGCAAGGCCATGGGTACTAAGAAGAATCTTTGATTTGTAAGTTATATGCCAAGTTTAAGACACATCTGAAATGAGAGTACGACAGGTTTGTGATTTTAG
>JAYVPS010000103.1:0-27910 GCA_043757225.1 Cytophagales bacterium
GGATTACAAACGCTACCAATATATAATCCCTAACGGGATTTAAAGCCCTGGTAAGGGCGATATATTGGTAGAAGAACAATCAACATACACCAGAATCCCGTAGGGATGAAACATTGGTGCGACAATTTGAAATGCACCCTAACTGAAAGCCATCTGCAAATTGTGGATGGCTTTTTTTATTTTTGCCGAGAGAAAGCTCATTCAACCAAATGAAAATCGATCTACCCGTCAACCAGAAAATCTACTTCGCTTCTGATTTCCATTTGGGTGTCCCCGATCCTAAATCAAGTTTAGAGCGCGAGAAAAGAATCATAGTGTGGCTTGATACCATAAAACACGATGCCCACAGCATTTATTTGCTGGGCGATATTTTTGATTTTTGGTTTGAATACAAACACGCCATCCCTAAAGGTTTCATCCGCCTGCAAGGAAAATTGGCCGAGTTGCGTGATGCCGGAATGCCCATCTTTATTTTTACGGGCAACCATGATATGTGGCTGTTTGATTACTTCGAAAGAGAATTGGGCATTGTGATTTACAGAAAACCCCAAGAGCTTACGATTAATTCTAAAAAATTATTGATCGGGCATGGCGATGGGCTGGGCCCAAGTGATACCCTTTACAAATTTCAAAAGAAATTTTTTGACAGCAAATTGTGTCAATGGTTATTTGCTCGTATTCACCCCAACTTAGGTATTGGCATAGCCCGTGTCTGGAGTAAACATAGCCGCATTGCCAATACAAAGAGAGAAGAAAAATTCCAAGGTGAAGAGAACGAGTTTCTTCTGACTTATTGCAAAGACCTTGAAAAAACACAACACCACGATTTTTACATTTTTGGCCATCGCCATTTACCCCTCGATTTAAAAGTAGCTGATAAAAGCCGCTACATAAACTTAGGTGAGTGGGTTCATTTCAATAGCTATGCAGAGTTTGATGGTCAAATAGTTGCGTTAAAGACATTTATGCCCAAGTAATTTACCTGTTAAGTAAGGGTTGCTTAAGGACATTCAGCTTTCAAGAAGCGATGGGCTTAGATACGGAATAGATTTGTTATGATGTTCCCCAAATACACAGAGGGTTTAGTGGTCTTCACTCCGATTTTTTAGTATAAAATTCTGCCTAACAATTGTTTGCCAAAATATCCTCTATCCAAATTGTTGACTTTGAAAGTCAGCAATCGTTACCGCAATCGTTACCGAAAAGGTAATTCAACAAATCTTTGTTTGATTTTTTATTTTTTATACCTTGAACATCGTTTGTTGATAATCAATAAACATAATCAAACTAAAACCATAAAGTGAAATGAAGAAAATTTACCACAAATGGTGCTTAACATTGGCGATGCTAATGATAATTGCCACGCAAATGCATGCCCAATCACTACGGGTAGGCGGAAAAGTTACTGATGAAACTGGATCAGGGGTTCCTGGTGCCAGTATTCTGGAGAAGGGAACTGCTAATGGTACGGTTTCCGATGCCAACGGAGATTTTGCCATCTCAGTAGGCGGAGCGAATGCTACTTTAGTAGTCTCCTTCATCGGATTTAAAAGTCAGGAGGTCAATGTAGGCGGAAGAACTACTATTGACATTAAGATGGAGCAAGACATTACTTCCCTTCAAGAAGTAATTGTAACTGGATATTCCAGTGAAAGGAAGCAAGATCTAGTTTCAGCGGTATCGCAGTTGTCAGCAGCCAATACGGTGGCAATCCCACTCTCTAATGTGGAGCAGGCCTTACAAGGCCGTGTAGCGGGTGTTATTGTACAAACTTCTGGCCAACCAGGTGCACAATCACAAGTACGCATTAGGGGTTTTGGTTCATTCGGGGGCAATGCACCACTGTACGTTGTTGATGGGGTGCCAACCTATGATGTGAGCAATATTAACCCAACTGATATTGAAAGCACTACCGTTTTAAAAGATGCAGGTGCCGCTTCAATTTATGGAGCACGTGCATCGGCAGGGGTTATCATCTACACTACTAAACATGGTAACTATGATGGAAAGACCAAAATTGATTTTGATATGAGTACTGGACTTACCTTCCCAGGCAGTGGTATTTCTATGCTTAACCCTCAAGATCAAGCTAATAAAGTGTATGAGGCATTAAGAAATGGCGGTGGCAATGCTACTGGACAGCCATATGGATCAGACATCAATAATGCTGTCCTCCCAGATTATATTAATGTAGGCGTAAAGCAGGGAGACGGTTCTTGGAAGCCCACCGGCAATATCAATGAAAATGATCCGCGTATAGCTGCCGCCTTATCCAGTTATAATGTCGATCCAGATAAAGGAGCAATCATTCAGGTAGTTAAGGCCAATAAAGGCGGTACCGATTGGTACGGTGCCATGACCCAAGTTGCTCCTGTAAACAGATATTCTCTTGGTGTCTCTAGTGGAACTGAGAAGGCACACTATTACATGAACCTTGCTTATTATGATCAACAAGGGATTACCAAAAATCAATACCTTAAAAGGTTCAATGCCCGGATTAATTCAGAATTCAAACCTATCAAATCGCTAAGAATAGGTGAAAACCTCCAGTTAACTTATAGGGAAAATCCTCTTATTGGAGGCCAGCAAACTGAGAATCAGTTAAATCAAGCATACCGTATGCCAACGATTATACCCGTTAATGATGTTAATGGAGGTTGGGCTGGTACAGCAGCACCCGGATTTAATAATCCTGCTAATCCTGTTGCTAGTTTATCTCGCAATTCGCGTGATTATACCTTAAATACTAATGCTAACATTTTTGGAAATGCTTATATTGAGTATGATCTTTTAAAGAACCTTACCCTTAGATCTAGTTTTGGGGGTGGAATCAATTATTACTATGGCATGAATTATAATCAAAGAACTTACGAAAATGCTGAACCTGTCAGTTCCTATCAGTTGGGTGAATTCGCTGGGTATTCAACTAATTGGGTATTTACCAATACGGCCAGATATGATCAGAAGTTTGGCGATCATTCATTTAAGGTTTTGGTAGGCCTTGAAGCTGTGAAAAACGCTCAGGGCAGAAATCTTTCTGGTAGCGGCCTAAACCCATTCAGTAATGACCCCAACTTCATTAGTTTAGGCAATACTAATTCTGTAGGAAGACAGGTAAATAGCAACCCTAACCAAGGGCAAACACTGTCCTCGGTATTTGGCAAAATTGACTATAATTATAACGAAAAATACTACCTAAGTGCTGTGTTGAGAAGAGATGGTTCCTCCGTATTTGGTTCAGAGAATCGTTATGGTACATTCCCAGCGATTTCTGGTGCTTGGAGAATTTCTTCAGAAAGTTTCATGAGTGGACTTTCTGGGATAGGAGATTTAAAACTTAGGGGTGGATGGGGACAAATGGGAAACCAAAATATCAATGCAACCAATCAATTCACACTATTTAATACTAGTCCAAATTTAGGATATGATATTGGCGGCAATAATAGTTCTGTTTCTGCTGGATTTGCTCCTAGGCAAGTAGGAAATACGGCTGGTCAGTGGGAAGTAAATACTACTTCCAATATTGGACTGGATGGAACGTTTCTCAATGGTACATTGGACGTAGTATTGGAGTTTTGGCAAAAGGATACAGACAAACTTTTGTTTGCTCCTAACGTACCCAATACTGCAGGCGTTTACCCGAACAACCCTATTATTAACATTGCCAGTATGACCAATAAGGGGATTGATCTTCAAATCATAAAAAGAGTAAAAATTAATAATGATTGGAGCTTAGTGTTGGATGGTAACATCTCACCGATATCAAATAAGATTAATACGGTAGCGCCAGGTCAAACTTATTTTGATCAAGGTACTTTCAGAAATCTAACCTTTGTTAGAAATGCAGAAGGTCACGCGATCTCTTCATTTTATGGCTACCAGCAAACCGGTTATTTTAAAGATGCTGCAGACGTGGCAGCCTCTGCCACTCAAGATGGTGCTGCTCCTGGTAGATTTAAGTTTCAAGATACTAACGGTGATGGAAAAATTACCCCTGCTGACCGGATTTATATGGGAAGCCCAGTGCCTGATTTTACCTATGGCTTAAATATTACGGTGAAATATAAGAACTGGTCATTAGACGCTCTTCTGTATGGAAAATCAGGTAATAAAATAATCAACTTTGGAAAATGGTACAATGGCTTTTATCAATCATTCTCAGGAGCGGGCTTAGCCGATATTACTAAGGATTCATGGACTCCTGCACTGGGAGACAATGCCAAAACAGTTATTGCAGAAACAGCTTCTAATTTTAGTACAAATGGTACCGCCAGCAGTTGGTATATGGAAAGCGGATCGTACTTACGTGCTAGAAATATCCAACTTAACTATACGGTGCCTGCGGCTATGTTAGGAAAATATGGAATCCGCAGTTGCAAGGTTTATGTGCAAGCTGTTAACTTATTTACCATTACTAGCTATACAGGAAAAGACCCTGAAGTAGCTTCGGCTGTTGACACTACATTGGGTATTGATGTTGGTAACTATCCAGCTACCCGCCAGTTCTCGTTAGGACTTAGTTTAGGTTTTTAAATCTTATTAAAATAAAAAATATGAAAAATAAAAGAACAGTCAAAACCTCTTATTGGTTTGCGCTTTTTTTGGTTTTCCTGGGAGTTTCGTGTTCCGACAGCTTTTTGGATGTACCCGCTGCGGGCAGTACCAGTGACAAGCAATTGTTAAATCAGGCAGGTGTTGAACAAACACTGATCGGTGCTTATAATTCACTTAAGGGAAGAGATAACTGGCAAGGCTCTTTCAGTGGTTGGGTTTTTGGTGGTGTTGTAGGTCAAGAGGCTTATAAGGGTTCTAATTCTGGAGATCAATCAGACATTAATCCCCTTTCTACCTTTTCAGCTCCAGCCACCAATGGATACCTTGGCTCAAAATGGGCTTCCTGCTATGATGGTATCAACAGAGCTAATACAGTTATTAAATTACTGGCAAAAACTCCGGCAGGCTTAATTTCTGCAGCCGATGCAAAAAGGATCTCTGCTGAGGCTCATTTTTTAAGAGCCTTTTATCATTTGGAAGCCAAGAAACATTGGAACAATATTCCTTACATTGATGAGAACATAGATTTTACGTTGAAGAATTACAACGTAGCAAATGATAAGGATACATGGCCCAATATTATTGCAGATTTTCAATTTGCAGTTGATAATTTGCCTGCTAGTGGGTTAGCCGCAGGGCGAGCTAATAAATATGCTGCCGAAGCCTTTTTAGGTAAATGCTATTTGTATCAAGGAGCCTATGCTCAGGCGCTAACAGCATTTCAGGATGTTATCAATAATGGTGTTACCGCCTCGGGTGTTAAATATGGCCTAAATGATAAATTCCGCGATGCGTTTGATGCGACAAAAGATAACTCAAAAGAATCTGTTTTTGCTATTCAAGCCTCAGTAAACGATGGATCTGGTGCATCAAATTCAAACCCTGATTTGGTTCTTAATTATCCATACCTGTCAGGTCTTCCTGTCAGCTGTTGCGGATTTTATCAGCCTTCCATGGATCAGGCCAATTCTTATAGGACAAGTGCGGGATTACCGCTTTTAGATGGTTCTTATAACTCTGCTGCAAACCAACTCACAGACGTTGCCTGGACTACTGGTGCAGCCTCCGTAACCGCAGATGCGGGTAATCTAGATCCACGTATCGACTGGATTATTGGTAGGACTGGCGTTCCATTCTTCGATTGGGGTACCTATTCAGGCCCGGCATGGGTTAGGTCAGCCAGTGATGGTGGGCCTTACTCTCCAAAAAAGTTGACTTTCCCTAAGACAGAAATAGGCACTTTTACAGACAATAGTTCTTGGACTCCTGGGTATAGCGCAGTAAACTTTAACCTAATGAGGTTTTCGGATGTGTTGCTGATGGCAGCTGAAGCAGCCGTAGAAACAAATGATTTGGCTACAGCCGTTGGCTATGTCAATCTGGTAAGAGCTAGAGCTGCAAACCCAGCTGGTTTCGTTAAAATATCCTTAGATGCAACGAAAAGTGATTGGCAAGCGTATTTGGATGCCGCGATAGCATCTAAGCCAGCCGGTACTTATAGTGTTTTGCCTTATGGTAGCTTTACGGGACAAGCTCAGGCACGCATGGCAGTACGCTTTGAGAGAAAACTTGAGCTAGGCATGGAAGGCCATCGGTTTTTTGACTTGGTACGTTGGAAAGACGTAACCAATACCAATGTAAGTGGCAATCCTGTAAATCTTGAGCAGGCATACCGATACAATGCAAGCAAAGCAGGAGCTTCAATCTATGGCACGGGATATCCCTTTGTTACAGGCAAGAGCGAATACTTTCCAATTCCCCAAGCACAGATTGATTTAACCCAAGGAGGGGTGCTTAAACAAAATCCAGGGTATGCTGGTAATTAATTGATTTAAAATACTTATTGTTATTAAAATAAGGCCAATGTAAATTGGCCTTATTTTTTTTATATACCTTATCTATGAAGAATACCCTTATCTATAGCCTTATTGTATCAATAGCTTCAATGGTAACAATGAGTTGCTCCAAGAAGCAACAACCATTATTTCGTCTGTTGCCCTCAGAAGAAACCGGGATAGACTTTCAAAACACCGTTGAGGAAACTGATAGCTTCAACATCCTTACCTATGAATATATCTACAACGGAGGAGGAGTTGCCACAGCTGATTTTAACAATGATGGACTGGTTGATCTTTTCTTTTGCGGAAACAAAGTTTCTAACCGCTTGTACCTTAATCAAGGCAAACTAAAATTTCAGGACATTACTGAAAAGGCAACTATCTCTCTTGCCAATCGATGGAATTCTGGAGTAGCCGTAGTAGACATCAACAACGATGGCAGGATGGATATCTATATCTGTGCAACCGCACAGCCAGATTCTATTAACAGGAAAAATATGCTTTTCGTAAATCAGGGAAACGACCCCGCTGGAATTCCCGTCTTTAAAGAAATGGCATCTCAATACAAAATTGATTATGATGGGTATAGCACCATGGCAGCATTTTCAGATTTTGATCTGGATGGCGATCTGGATTTATATATTCTCACCAATGTGAAATTGAATAACGTACCCACTAATTATAGAGCTAAGATTATTGATGGCTCTGCCCCAAATAATGATAAACTTTTTAGAAATGAAGGGAATGGAACATTTGTTGACTTTACCCAGGAAGCTGGAATAAAAGAAGAAGGCTTTGGGTTGGGTCTCGCCATTGCAGATTTCAACAAAGATGGATGGCCTGATATCTACGTATCCAACGATTATATTTCAAATGATGTGCTGTACATTAATCAAGGCAATGGCACTTTCAAAAACATGACCTCACAATACACAAGTCATCAAAGTCAATTTTCAATGGGCAATGATGCTGCAGATTTTAACAATGATGGCTTAGTTGACATTGTAACGTTAGACATGTTACCTGAAAATAACTTTCGAAAGAAAACAACTATTGGAAATAAGAGCTATCAAAACTATATCAACAATGAAAAGTTCGGTTATGAGTACCAGTATGTGCGCAACATGCTCCAACTAAATAATGGATTAGCTGAAGGTGTTAAGTTTAGCGAAATCGGACAGCTTTCTGGCATGTACCAAACAGAGTGGAGCTGGTCTCCGCTTTTAGTGGATGTTGATAATGATGGATGGAAAGATTTACTAGTAACCAATGGGTTTCCAAAAGATATTACCGATAAGGATTTTGCTAACTACCGAAGCGATGTGGGGAACATCGCTTCTTCGAATTATTTAATCGACTCAATACCAATTGTGAAGATACCTAACTATGCTTTTAAGAATATGGGTGACTTAACCTTTACCGATATAAGCAAAGCGTGGGGGCTTAACATACCATCTTTTTCAAATGCTGCTGCCTTTGCGGATTTGGATAACGATGGGGACCTAGATTATGTGATCAATAATATTAATGAATCCGCCTTTTTATACGAAAATACACTCTATGATAAAGATAAAGGCAAAGAAGAAAAGCCAAACTATTTAAACATTCGATTAAGCGGGGAAAACAGAAACAAGCAAGCGATTGGAGCTGAAGTCACCATATACTTTGACAGCGGCAGAATGCAATTTGAGCAACTATCGCCCTATCGAGGATTTTTATCTTCCGTAGAACAACTCATTCATTTTGGACTTGGTGCGGTCACAAAAGTAGATTCAGTTTATATAAAATGGCCCAATGGAAAATTAGTAAAATTAGATCAGCCTGCTATCAACCAGACACTGGCATTAAACTATGAAAGTGGTACGGAGATAAAATCAATCCGGTACCCATCAAAAAATGAAAAACTTTTCAGGCCATTCACCAAAAACCTTAGTCTATCTTACAAACATTCAGAAAAAGATCAAATTGATTTTAATACGCAACGCACATTACCACATAAGTTTTCGCAATATGGCCCTGGCATAGCGGTGGGCGATATGAATGGTGATGGGTTAGAAGATTTTGTAGTAGGAGGCTCTGCGTATGAAAAAACAACACTTTTTATGCAAGAGGCAAATGGACAGTTCAAAGAAAACAAAATTTCCATTGAAAAGATTGAAGAAGATTTGGGGATTTTACTTTTTGATGTCGACAACGATCAAGACCTTGATTTATACTTAGTAGGTGGCAGTTTAGAACCTGGCATGTCGCTCGATATATTCAAAGATCGGCTATTCCTAAATGATGGGCGAGCTAATTTTACTAAGACATCGTTACCTGAAACTAATTCAAGCGGATCTTGCGTACGGGCGGCCGACTATGATGCTGATGGTGACCTAGATCTTTTTATTGGGGGTCGCCTAATTCCAGGAGCCTATCCGCTTGCGCCTGAGAGCTACCTCTTTAAAAATGATAAGGGGACATTTACCAATGCCACAGAAACCGATGCACAAGAGCTAAAAAATATTGGTATGGTAACCGATGCACTTTGGACCGATTATAATGGCGATGGAAAGGTAGACCTGATTGTAGTTGGGGAATTTATGCCCATCACCTTTTTTAAAAACGTGGACTCAAAGTTAACCGAAGACAAAACAACCAGCTTGGAAGATCAAACAGGTTGGTGGAATAGTATAGCCTCAGCTGATTTCGATCAAGATGGCGACATGGATTATGTGGCCGGAAATTTAGGCATGAACAATAATTTTCAAGTCACACCAGCAACACCTCTTAAAGTTTTCGCAAAAGATTTTGATGGTAATGGGAGCATCGATCCCATTATGGCCTGCTATATGCGCGCTTCTATGAATGACCCAGAGAAGAAACTATTTCCTGTACATTTTTGGGACGAAATCAATTCTCAAAGCCCCTTGTTCAGAAGAAAATTTAGAAAGTATCGAGAATATGGAAAAGCAACAATGGGTCAACTATTATCACCAGCAGAATTGAAAGATGCCTTGGTACTGGAAGCCAACACCCTATCTTCAAGTATAATTGAGAATATAGGCAATGGAAAATTTAAAATGAAAGCATTGGAGACAAAGATCCAAGTGGCTCCAGTAAACGGTATAGTCGTAGCTGATTTTAATAATGATTCTTTTCCCGACATTGCAATGGTTGGTAATGATTATGGCAACGAAGTTTTTGCCGGCAGATACGATGCTTTTACAGGGGCTATTCTTTTAGGGGATGGTAAAGGGAATTTTATTCTAGATCCTTCAGCGAAAAATGGCTTTTACGTTCCTGGAGATGCTAAGGGATTAGTACAACTCAATCATCCAAAAGGAAGAATGCTTATTGCAACGCAGAATCAAGACAGCTTGAAAGTTTTTAATTATGGTCTGCCAAGCAAAACATTTAGCCCAAAGCCGCTTGATTTTTCGGGAGAGATTATTTTTGAAAATGGTAAAAAGCAGAAAATTGAATTCAACTACGGCTCGGGCTTTTTATCACAATCTTCAAGATCATTGGTTATCCCTAAGGGAGTAAAAGAAATTATCGTAACGGATTTTCAAGGAAATAAAAGAACGGCTCAGCCAAACCCATAAATGAAGAGCTCCATTAAGAATCTTCTCTTCGCATCAAGTTTTTTCTTTCTCTTATCATGTGGAGGAGATAACCAAGGATCCGAGAAATTATTCACGTTGCTTACTCCAAAGCGAACGGGCATCGACTTTTTAAACAAGATAAAATATAATTCATCCTTCAATCCAATGACCTTTCACAGTTTTTACAACGGAGGGGGGGTTGCTGTTGGCGATATCAACAACGATAATTTGCCTGACCTTTTTTTTTGTAGCAATCAAAATGCAAACAAACTCTATCTTAATTTAGGAGGCTTTCGATTTGCTGACATTACATTAACAGCTGGCTTTCTTTCTGAAGGGATATGGACTTCAGGAGCAACTTTTGCTGATGTTAATGGCGATGGCCTCTTGGATTTGTTTACCTCTATTTCTGCTGATTTCGCGGTAGGATGGAGGGGAAACGAATTATATATCAACAATGGAAATTTAACTTTTACTGAAAGGAGTGCCGAATACAATTTGGCTAATCTCGGTTATTCAACTCACACAGCATTTTTTGATTACGATAATGATGGTGATCTAGATTGCTACCTTTTGGGAAATTCCGGTAGTTCAAATTCCAATTATTATGGGATTAGGAATCAACGAACAATCATTGACCCTAAAGGTGGCAATCGGCTATTGCGAAACGATAATGGCCAATTTACGAATGTAACCAAAGAAGCAAATATTTATGGAAGCTCCATCGGTTATGGACTCGGGATTACTATTTCCGACATCAACAAAGATGGCTGGCAGGATATTTATGTTTCCAATGACTTTTTTGAAAAAGACTACCTATACATTAATCAACGTAACGGAACTTTTGAAGAGTCTCTGGAAAAGTACATTCATGAAATAAGTTATTTTTCAATGGGTGCAGATATTGCAGACATCAACAATGATGGATATAATGAAATCTATGTTACCGATATGCTCCCCGAGCTAGAGACTAGATTGAAATCAAAAACAAACTTTGAAAATTATGAAAAATACCAAGCCAACCTAAAGGAAGGATACTACCATCAGTTTCTTAGAAACACACTCCAGCTTAATTTAGGAGGTGGATACTATGACGAAAAGGGGAACCCAGAGTGCTACTTTAGTGAGATTGGTAGATTAGCAGGCATCCATGCCACCGATTGGAGTTGGAGCTCACTAATTGCCGATCTTGATAATGATGGATGGAAAGATATCTACGTATCCAATGGAATGTACAAAGATGTTACCGATCAGGATTTCATTCAGTTCATTGCCAATGATTCGATAAAAAAGAAGATGGGTAGTCAAAACGGTATGCAATTGATGGATTTGATGCCCTCTCAACCCTTAGCGAATTACGCATTTCAAAATAAAGGTGATCTTACATTTATAAACCGTGCCAAAGATTGGGGGCTAGATCAACCTGTTTTTTCAAACGGATCGGTTTACGTTGATCTCGACAATGATGGGGATTTAGATTTAGTTACCAACAACATCAACACCCCAGCCTCTATCTACAAAAATAATGCTGCCGATCTCCTCCCAGAAAATAAGTATCTAAAAGTGATACTCAAAGGCGAAAAACAAAATTTCTTTGGTGTAGGCTCTAAGGTATCCGTCTATTATGATGGCAAATTAAGTTATCAAGAGGTAATGCCTACCAGAGGGTTTGAATCTTGTGTGGACCTGCGACCCAATTTCGGACTTGGCAAGACAAAATCAATTGATTCCGTGGTGGTAGAATGGCCTGATGGCAGAATTTCAATGATTGAAAATATATCACCTAATCGAATGATTACTTTTGATCAGTCTAAATCAGCGTCTAAAAAGGTTTCACCAATTAAAGAAACTAAAACTGTTTTTACTAAACTTAGTAAAAATCCAATTGACTTTACCCATCAGGAAAATAACTACGTAGATTTCTACGACAGTCGCCTTCTTTTTTATATGATTAGTACTCAGGGACCCCATTCCGCTTTAGGCGATGTGAATGGCGATGGCCTCGATGACTTGTTTCTCACGGGCGCTAAAAAGGAATCCAGCGCGTTATTTGTGCAGCAATCAGATGGTAACTTTATACGTACTAACAATACTATCTTTGACAAAAAAATTTATGAAGACGAAGATGCAGTCTTCTTTGATGCTGACAGCGATGGAGACCAAGACCTTTATGTCTGTAGTGGGGGAAATGAGTTTTCTCAAGATACCTTAAGTTTATTAGATCGACTTTACATCAATGATGGGAAAGGAAAATTTTCTATCTCGTTGGATGCTATCCCCCCACGTTTTGAAAACAGTTCCTGTGTTTCTGCTGGAGATTTTGATGGCGATAATGACATGGACTTATTCGTTGGTTTTCGATTGAAGTCTCATCAATACGGATTACCCGCTGATGGTATGATTCTTGAAAACGATGGAAAAGGACACTTCACAGATGTTACTACATCTCTGGCATCAGGTTTAAAAGGTATTGGAATGATTTCAGATGGTGAATGGTTTGACTACGATAAAGACGGGAAAATTGATCTCATACTGTGTGGAGAATACATGCCGATGACAATATTCAAAAACGAAGGAAATAAATTTTCAAATAATACATTAGCTGCAGGCCTTGGTACAACTTCGGGATGGTGGAACAGGCTTACAATCGCTGACATTAATGGAGATGGATATCCCGATATTATCGGAGGCAATCACGGATTAAATTCTCGCTTTAAGGCTAGCGAAGATAAACCGATAACTCTCTATGTAAATGATTTTGATGGCAATGGCCAGGTTGAACCCGTCCTTTGCACATTCAATGGCGATAACCAATATCCTATGCTGCTAAGGCAGGACCTGGTAACCTCCATTCCGTCATTAAAAAAGAAATTTATTAATTATGCTAACTATGCTGGAAAAAAAATAGAAGATGTTTTTTCAAAAGATCAACTTTCAACATCTATAAAACTAGAGGCTAAACTTCTTCAAAGTTGTATTTTTGTCAATGATGGTAAAGGCAAATTTTCTATTCAACCTTTGCCGATTGAAGCACAATTTTCACCAATTTTCGAAATCTCTGTTGACGATTTTGACAAAGATGGTAAAAACGATTTAGTAGTAGGTGGGAATTTCTATCAAGCTAAGCCAGAGATCGGAATCAATGATGCCAGTTATGGTCAATTCTTAAAAGGCAATGGGCAAGGAAAATTTTCTTCTGTTCCTGGACAAAAGTCTGGATTGAAGCTTGTGGGGGCAATAAGGGAAATTTCTATACTGAAAGCTGGTACTCAAAAATTGTTGATAGTCTCTAAAAATAATGATCATACCGAAGCCTATGTTTATCCATAAGCAATTAATTTGCTTATCGCTCATCTTCATCCCTTTTTTGACCTTGGGTCAGACATCACAAAAAAAAATAAAGGAGGTTAAACCAGGAGGAATAACAATGGTCTCTGTTGACAGACTCGGCAATTTCTTTTTAGTGACAAAAAAAGGTGCAGTAAAAAAATACAATTCCCAAGGCGAAGTAATAGCCACTTTGAAAAGCAAAGGCATTGATTTGATTGAGCCCTGGTATCATCCCACTATTTTCATTTATGATCGCGGAAAGCAAAAATATTTTACTTTCGGTCGCAATTTTGAAAATAAAAAAGAAAATCCCATTGAACCGTCATGGGCTATTAATCCATTGTTAGTTTGTCCTAGTAACGATAATAAAATTTGGCTACTCGATAAGGCAGACGCTTCGATCAAAAAAGTAAACCCATTCAACGGGGAAGTGCTTATCGAATTTGCCATCGACACAACGCAATTCAAATCATCACCCGCATTTACTTTCTTGCGCGAATATCAAAACATGGTCTTTGTTCTAGAGAAAAATTCTGGCATCCTTATCTTCAATAGTATTGGTAAGCAAATTAAACTTATTGAAAAAGCAGGAATCGAAAATTTTAATTTCTTTGGTGAGGAGCTTTATTATCTCGGTGGCACCGTCATTAAATTCATCGATTTAATTACCGCAGAATTTCGTGAAATAAAAGTGGAAGGAGATAATCGATTTGCCTTGGTAACAGATGAGCGAATTATTTTGGTAAATAGGAAAAACAGGGTAAAAGTGCTTGAGTACAAGCCATAATTTCTGAAGGAAAGGATCCATATCTCCGCCACTAAAGCAACAACCATTATGCATAAAAAAGGGGCATATCCTTCAAACTCTGTTCATTTTTGAACATCTTTGTACGTTAAAGAACAAAAGCCTACTCAAAATCTGCATTTGCGGACAGTTCTGGCAGTGGCACAATTATTTCATAAGGCAATTCACCTAAACTTATACAATCGTGAACGAAGGCGGCAAAATACTGATGGTAGACGATGATGAGGATGTGCTCCTTGCAGCAAAAATGCTTCTCAAAAAATCCAGCCATCAGGTTATCATAGAAAAGAATCCAAACAAAATACCTTTTCTTTTAAATAACGATCAGTACGATGTCATTTTGCTAGACATGAACTTTAGCAAAGATACTACTAGTGGTAAAGAGGGATTCGAGTGGCTAAAAGTGATCAAAGAGCGAGAGCCCAACGCGGTCGTTATTATGATCACAGCCTTTGGCGATGTAGAGATGGCTGTACGTGCATTGAAAGAAGGAGCCACCGATTTTGTATTGAAGCCGTGGCAGAATGAAAAATTACTCGCCACTATTTCTACCGCCATTCGATTAAAGAAATCATACAACGAAGTAGATAAGCTTCGCAAGGCCAAAGAAATGTTGGAAGAACAAATCAGCCAACCCTTCCGTGATATTATCGGACAGAGCAGTGCTATTAACGAAGTCTTTGTAATGATTGATAAAGTAGCGAAGACCGATGCTAATGTTTTAATACTCGGAGAAAACGGAACAGGAAAAGAATTAGTAGCACGTGCTTTACATCAAAAGTCGTTGCGCAAAGATGCTTCCTTTGTGGCAGTAGATATGGGAGCTGTTACCGAAACTCTTTTTGAAAGCGAACTATTCGGCCATAAAAAAGGCTCTTTCACCGATGCACGAGAAGATCGCGTTGGTAAGTTTGAATTGGCAAATGGAGGCACTCTCTTCTTAGACGAGATTGGCAACCTGAGCATGAGCCTCCAAAGCAAGCTGCTTTCTGCGCTGCAATCACGACAAGTAACAAGGGTTGGTTCTAATCAAGTTCTTGACGTAGACATTCGGTTGGTGTGCGCTACGAATATGCCATTGCACCAAATGGTGAAAGAGGGGAGGTTCAGACAGGATCTTTTGTATCGGATCAATACAGTAGAAGTCACCATCCCTCCCCTATCCGATCGCATTGATGACATTCCTATGCTGGCCAATCACTTTTTAAATTACTATTCAAAAAAATATCGGAAGGAAGTATTATCGATCACTCCAGAAGCAATGAACAAATTAAAAAAATATCCTTGGCCTGGTAACGTACGCGAATTACAGCACTCCATTGAACGTGCTTTAATCATGGCAGATTCTGCTACCTTACAAGAGAGCGATTTCTTGTTTAGCCGAAAAGGTGGGGCCGAAATCGCAAGCGACACACTCAACTTAGACGAAGTAGAAAAATCTGCAGTAACCCGAGCCATTCAACTCCACAACGGCAACATTTCAAAGGCATCCGAAGAATTGGGCCTCACACGTGCTTCGCTCTACCGAAGGATGGAAAAATATGGAATTTAATTGGCGCTCGCCATTAGTTACGCGCATCGCAATTTTGGTTTTCACCATCATTGCTTTTGCTTTTGTAGTAGTAGGTAAAGACAGAAATATACTTTTATTGCTTGGGTTACTTGCAGCCATTGGATTTCAAATCACTTTATTAATTAAGATTGTAGATAGTCCAATTCACGATTTTTCTTCAGCCCTTCAAGAGGTGATCTTTGATGAAGTCTCCGCATCATTTAAAGCCACTAGTTTAGACCCATCTGCCCAGCAGTTACAAAAAATATTAAACGAAGCCTTCAACAAAGTCAAGCAATCCCGCAAAGAAAAAGATTCTGAATATCAGTTTTTTAAAAATATAGTCCAACATGTGGGGATTGGTATTTTGACTTTTAAAAAAGACGGAGCCATCCAGATCATTAACAATGCCGCCAAGCGCTTATTGCGAGTTGACAAAGTAGATCGATTGAGTGAACTGCGTGAAGTGAGTGACGTATTGGTAGAGGCATTTTTAAAATTAAAAACGGGAGGTCGTGAATTAGTCCGGTTAAAAAATGGAGATGAAACGGTTCAACTGTCCATTTTCGCCATTGAACTTACCCTTCGTGGTGAGGAAGTGAAGCTGATTTCCATGAGCAACATTCAAAGCGAACTAGAAGAAAAAGAAATGGAAGCTTGGCAGAATTTAGTGCGCGTGTTAACGCACGAGATCATGAATTCGGTAACGCCTATCTCCTCGCTCGCCAGCGTAGTTGAAGAAGAACTTCATCGTAAGCTTCAACTCGCTGATTTAACCATGAAGCAAGATGAAGCTGAAGACATGCATCTTTCTTTGCAAACCATCAGTAAGCGCAGCGAAGGTCTCATCAAGTTTGTAAAGGAATTTCGAAGCCTTACACATATACCTAAACCAAAACTAATGCAAGTGGCTGTGAAACCCCTGCTTGATGAATTGGCGATGCTCCATAAAAAAGAATTGACCGATAAAAATATTGGGGTTTCCGTTTTAGTACAACCAGAAACCATTACCATGATGGCTGACAAAACATTGATTGAGCAAGTGCTGATCAACCTTTTCAAAAATGCTATTCAGGCTTTTGAGGAAAAGCTCGATAAAAAAATAAGTCTTGCCGCTTACCTAAATGAAAAGGGCAACATCATGATCTCCGTAAAAGACAATGGCACAGGCATAGAGCCGGAGGCGTTAGAGAAGATTTTTATTCCCTTCTTCTCCACCAAAAAAACAGGATCTGGAATTGGGCTGAGCCTGTCGAAACAGATCATGCGTCAACACGAAGGCAGCATCTCGGTAAAGTCGGCCGTAGGCCAAGGCACTGAGTTTGTTTTAAGATTTTAATTTAGGGGCAACCCGAAGTAAAATCTTGACCCCGATCCTTCTTTACTTTCCACATGAATAGTACCTCCATTCTTCTCCACAAAATCCTTGCAAAGTATCAGGCCCAACCCGGTTCCCTTTTCCTTGGCAGTCCCGAGCGTAGAGTGCTTGGCTCCGATCATAAAGAGCTTTTGCCTAACAGTTGAGCTCATGCCTACTCCTGTGTCGGTCACAGATACCACCAATTGATTGTTGGTTTGCACTACGCCCAAGCGTATCGTGCCTCCTTGAGGTGTAAACTTAATTGCATTCGATAAAAGATTTCGGATGACTGTGTTTATTGAATGACGGTGGGCATTAACTTCTAAATCACTTTTGCTCTCGTTGATGAGGTTAATACTTTTATTTTGGGCCATGCCTTTGAGTAATTCCTCATTCTCCTTCAGCAATGAGGTCAAACTAAATTTTTCTCGCTTAAAATCAATGTTGCCCGTTTGCGAGCGCGACCACTCCAACAAATTTTCCAATAAAGTCAATAAATTCTTAAGCGATTTATCCAGGTCTATCGACAAAGTCTTGATTTCTTCCTTGGTAAGACTATCGGCATGATTAATTAATAAGGATGAAAAGGCGGTAAATGAATTCAGAGGCCCCTTCAAGTCGTGACCAATAATGGAAAATAATTTGTCTTTGGTCGCATTAAGATCTTTTAATCGTTGGTTTGATCTGCGTTTTACAAAATACAAATACAATACTAATGTTGCGATGATCGTGGTCAAGGCCATTACCAAAAAAAGAAAGTTTCGTAATTTGTTTTGTGAATCAATCACTCTCTCCCGTTGAAGTCGATCTGATTCCAAGACATGGATAGCCGACTCCATTTTATTCATAGTGTACCGATTCTGAGTCTCCAGTAATTGCCGGTCATTTTTTTCACTTTGAATAAACTCATAAATTCCTTGATAAGACTCTTTATACTCTAACGCTTTCTCAAAATCTCCCGCCAATTTGTAACATCGGCTTAGGTAATCATAGGTAGTAAGAAGTTCATCTTGGGCTTGTGCTTCCTGTGCATTTTGCAGCGCTAAGATCAGATTGGAGATAGCTCGCTTAAAATTTTTCTGCTCCATGTAAAGCACCCCTACATTATTAAACGATTCAGCCAGCCCCTTTTTATCTTTCAAAGATTGTCTGATTTCCAATGCCTCTACATGATTAGCCAAGGCTCTGTCCTGATTCTTCATTAAAATATACAACTCGCCAATATCATTCAATGATTGAGCTTCGTTGCTTTTGTCATTTATAGATCTCCTAATAGCCAGCGCTTGTTTGTGGGTCTCGAGTGCCTCTTTATATTGCTTTTTTCTACTTCGCAATTGAGCCAGGTGAAAGAGTGCGTCAGCCTCCAGCCCTCGTTGCCCCAATTTGCGGGCATACTCCAAGGCTAGTTCATAGCTCTCAAAAGCCTCATCTAAAAGCCCATGTGCAGCATCCACACGCCCCGTTTCATTTAGAATAAGTGTTTGAGTGCTTGGCTTATTCAATTGATCATTTAACTGTTGAGCCTGTTTAAGAAATTCCAGGCTTTTATAATAATCACCCACTTCTTCAAATACACGAGCCATTGCAAGGAGGGTAAATATTTTCTCATTGGCCATGTTGAGTGAATCTTCAATTGCTAGTGAGCGAATGAGTAAACTCATTGAAGGTTCATAATCATTAACAAGTGTAAGGCGAAAAACACTTAACTCAATAAGCGCTTTTACTTCACTCGTTTTGTCATTGAGGCGTGTGACTTCAATTCGTTTGTTATCTGCCTGTCGCAATATTTCCTTTATCGAAATATTCTTTTGCTGGCGAAACAGGTTTTGGTACCACGCAACATCTAACGTGTCTTGTGCTTGAATGGAGAAAGTCCCACACAGGGTCAATGTTGTAAAGGCAAAAATTAATTTCAAATTTTGCTTCATTATAGAAACATAATATCCATTACTTTTTATCAGCTATCAACTTTTGAATTGCCAAATATTCATCACGAAGACGGGCAGCTTCCATAAATTCTAATTCCTTAGCGGCCTTCTCCATAGCCTTACGTGTACGCTCCGACATTTTAATAAGCTCATCTCTGGATAAGTAAGCTGTAACAGGGTCTGCCGCTAACGATTTTTCTTCATCCTCAATATAGTAACGCTTCATTCCCTTCTTTGAATCCGCTACCTTAGTCTGGCCTAAAATTGAATCAATGGATTTGATGATGGTCTTGGGCGTAATGTCATTAGCAAGGTTATAATCAAGTTGAATTTTTCTTCTACGATCAGTTTCATCAATGGCCGCTTTCATCGAATCGGTGAACTTATCGGCATACATAATCACGCGACCATTTTCATTCCGTGCTGCACGCCCAATGGTTTGTACCAACGATCGTTGATTGCGTAGAAATCCTTCCTTATCCGCATCTAAAATAGCTACCAGTGAAACTTCAGGCAAGTCCAATCCTTCACGCAATAAATTCACACCCACTAACACATCAAATACTCCAAGTCGTAATTCCCGAAGGATTTCAACACGATCCAACGTGGCAACTTCAGAATGAATGTAACGACACTTCACCGAGGCTCGCTCTAAAAACTTAGTGAGTTCCTCAGCCATGCGCTTGGTAAGCGTAGTAACTAAGACTCGCTCCTTTTTCTTCACACGTTCATCAATTTCATCTAATAAATCATCAATCTGGTTTTTACTTGGCCGTACATCAATGATCGGATCCAATAATCCCGTTGGCCGAATGATTTGTTCAATCACAACTCCTTCAGATTTTCTCAATTCATACTCAGATGGCGTGGCACTAACATAAATAGTTTGGCCTAAGATCGATTCGAATTCATTGAAAGTTAATGGTCGATTATCGAGGGCAGAAGGCAGCCGGAAACCATAATCCACTAAGTTGACCTTTCGAGATCGGTCTCCACCCCACATAGCACGCACTTGAGGTACCGTAACGTGACTTTCATCAATCACCATCAAAAAATCATCAGGAAAATAATCAATCAAACAAAAAGGCCGTGCTCCCACTGCCCGCCTATCAAAATATCTTGAATAATTCTCGATGCCACTACAATAGCCAAGTTCGCGCATCATTTCCAAATCGAACTCGGTGCGCTCTTTTAATCGCTTAGCTTCCAAAAATTTTCTTTCTTGTTGAAAGCTTTCTACTTGCAACACCATGTCATCCTGTATTTCACGAATCGCTTGCTGAAGCATATCCTTCCCAGTAACGAAAAGATTGGCCGGAAATATTACCGCCACTTTCTCGTCAGAAATTTTCTTCCCGGAAATAGGATCAATATGTTGGATAGATTCAATCTCATCACCGAAAAAATAAATCCGCATGGCGTAGTCCGTATACGCTAAAAACACATCTACCGTATCACCCTTTACGCGAAAAGTTCCTCGTTTAAACTCCGCCTCAGTACGATGATACAGAACATCCACTAAGGCAAATAAAAGTTTATTTCTGGGAATCAGTTCGCCAACACGCAATTGAATTCGGTTCTTCCCAAACTCTTCCGGATTACCAATGCCATAAATGCATGAAACCGATGCCACTACTAAAACATCTCTGCGGCCTGTAAGAAGTGAAGAAGAAGCACTAAGCCTAAGCTTTTCTATTTCCTCATTGATGGAAAGATCCTTTTCTATATAAAGATTAGAAGAAGGAATGAATGCCTCAGGCTGGTAATAATCGTAATAGGAAATAAAATACTCTACTGCGTTGTTGGGGAAAAACTGTTTGAATTCACCATAGAGCTGCGCAGCCAATGTTTTGTTATGACTCAATATGAGTGTAGGCCGATTGACTTTTGCTATTAAATTGGCGATGGTAAAAGTTTTTCCCGAGCCTGTAACACCTAGCAGAGTTTGATGCTGTTCTCCTGCCTCAACACCCTTTACCAACTGCTTAATCGCTGCAGGTTGATCTCCTGTTGGCTCATATTCACTGGTGAGTTCGAAGTCCATTTGCTCAGTTTCAGATTAAAACTTCGTATCTCCAATTAGTCAAAAGATGCTTACACCTTGAACAACAATCTGAGGCTTAATCAGCGGATTAATTATTCCAAATCGCCCACGCTTTTTCAGCTTGGATATGGAGCATCTCCAACCCATTCTTAATTGTGGCACCTTGCATTTCTGCCTTTTGTAAGAAAACCGTACGCGCTGGATTGTAAATCAAATCATACACATGGTGATGAGAACTAAGAAGTTCACATTTAATAGGTGGTATCGAATTTGTATCGGGAGTCATCCCTAGAGGAGTTGTATTGATAATCAATGCTGCCTCGGTAATAGGATTATCATTCTTCTCCAACTCTTCATACGTATAATCTCCACTACTTTTTTCACGAGAAACCGTTTTAAAAGAAATTTTAAGCTTGCTCAATGCTTGTCGTACGGCTTTTGAGGATCCCCCTGTACCTAATACAAGAGCTTTAGCGTTTTCAATTTTAGGAAACCATTTTACCAACGTTTCATAGAATGCATCGCTATCTGTATTAAACCCTTTCAGTATACCGTTTTGTATTTTAATCACATTTACCGCTCCGATTTTTTTTGCGT
The DNA here is from genome assembly GCA_043757225.1 of Cytophagales bacterium. Classification (GTDB taxonomy): domain Bacteria; phylum Bacteroidota; class Bacteroidia; order Cytophagales; family Cyclobacteriaceae; genus ELB16-189. The sequence goes on from JAYVPS010000103.1 coordinate 21,596, forward strand.
TAGCATCAATATCTGTAAGGAATTTTAAAACCTTCTCTTTGTAGGGAACCGTTACATTGAGGCCACACAATTCAGGATTATCGCTAAGGAGTTTTATTAATTCGTCTACTGTTCGCAAAGGGTAAAGATCATAATGATAATCTCGCAAGCCTTCTCGAAAAAACTTCTCGTCAAAGAAGGATTTAGAAAAGGAGTGAGAAACTGTTGCGCCAATAAGACCGAATTTTTTTTCCATGCTAGATTTAAGAATAATACTTTACGCGTTTTTTGCCTTTCTCTGCTTAAAAAAGCCAATCACCATAGGCATAATAGAAAGGATAATGATAGCGAGGACTACTTTCTCGAAATTATTTTTAATGATAGGTATATTGCCAAATAGAAAACCCGTCATTGTAAGCCCCACTACCCATAAAATAGCACCAAGTATGCAATTTAAAATATAATTTCTATACTTCATGCTTCCCGCTCCTGCAACAAAAGGGGCAATGGTTCGCACGATAGGAACAAACCTAGCCATAATGACCGTTTTAGCCCCATGCCTTTCATAGAAAGCCTCCGTTTGTAAGATATATTCTCTCTTCAAAAACAGAATACGCTCTTTGCTTTTAATAAATCCTCCAGCAAAACGTCCCACAAAATAATTTATGTTATCACCCAAAAGAGCAGCGAAAATAAGAAGTGGCATAATCACCATCACATTGAGGGTTGAGTTGGGCAATGCAGCAATTGCCCCTGCGGCAAAAAGCAACGAATCGCCTGGTAAGAAAGGCATCACAATCAATCCTGTCTCTGTAAATACAATCAAGAAAAGAATTACATACGTTATCGTTCCATAATCATTTACGATAGCAATAAGATGTTGATCCAGATGAAGGATAAAGTCGATTAAAAACTCCATTATTTTTTAGTCTGCGTGAAAAGGTGGAGTCGTGTTGTCCTTCTTTCTTTCTAGCCCCAGAAAATGCAGGAATGTATCTCCTCGTAGGCCTAACCGAATTGTTTCCAACGGAATCATTTCATTCGGTGCAATGTTTCCCAAATTCACATTAGCGCCTAGCAATTTGATAAACCAAACTTGCTGCGCTTTTTGCGGGGCTTCCCAAATAATTTTTTCAAAAGGAATTTTTGTCAAAATTTCTTGCACCAAACCAGAGCGCACTTCACCTGAAGAGCGAAACAAGCCTACATTTCCACCTTCACGTGCTTCACCAATAACTTTCCAAGCACCTGCGTCTAATTCTTTTTGCATCAGCTCAATCCACATATAGGGTGGAATGATTTTGTCTGCATCCTTCGACCCAACTTCTGAAAGCACTGTAACTTGTGTAGAAAGCTTAGTGATGTAGTCAAGTTTTTTATCGTGATCCAAATCAATGGAGCCATCTGAAACTTCTGCAAAAGACAAGTCAAACTTATCCAGCATTTTACGAAAGTCATCAAATTGGTCGCGGATAATAAATGCTTCGAACAATGTACCACCAAAATAACAGGGTACTCCTGCTTCTTTATAAACTTTTAATTTGTCTTTTAAATTGGGAGTAACATAGGAGGTAGCCCAGCCCAATTTCACAATATCCACGTGGTCAGCAGCTATACTCATGAAATCTTCTGCTTCACGAACGCTTAGGCCTTTGTCCATTGCCATGGTAAAGCCTATTTGCCTGGGCTTCTTGGTACGCTCAGGTAAATTTTTTAGATGGTAATTCATTAAGGGTTTTCTTTTCTAAACTGATCAATAATTTTGTAAAGGGCTTTTTGTGTTTCAACTTTTGGGAAAAATTCGAACAATACCTTATGCCCTTCAAAGTCCAAAATTAAAGCATTTTCTAAATAAGTAAAGGCCTCTTTGAATTGGCCAGCTTCAATCAAATACACTGCCATACGATAAAGGAACTCGGGATCTTTTGGCATATCCACCATTCCCTGCGAAAGCACGTCTACCGCTTTCATAGGCTCCCCTTGTTCATAATAAATAAAGGACCAGTTGAGCCAAATCTCTTTGTCCTCTGGTGCCAAGTTTGCAGCTTCTTCATATGCACTAATACTGGAAATGGTATTACCGATTTTAAATTCGGCATGAGCCGCTGCTTTCCAATACTCCGCTGTTAGATGATTGATTTTTATTGCCTTATTGAAAAAGTGAAGGGCTTGATACCATTTCTCTTGCTTTTCCAGGCAACTTCCAGCCCCAAACCACGCCTCATCATATAACGAATCTAGCTTGGCAGATTTCTGAAAATATTTTAGGCCAAGTTCATATTGCTCCAAATTTTCGTAGGCTGCACCAATGCAGCAATAAACTTCTGGACTGGGGCCTTCAATTTCTATGGTCTTATTAAATTCTTCCAAGGCTTCTTTGTAACGATCCAAGTTCATTAATGAATTGCCCATGTTGAAGTGTGCTGATGCAAAGTTTTCATCAATAGCAAGGGCAAAGCCGTAAGCCTCTATGGCCTCATCATATTTTTCTAATTTATTACTAACGATCCCCAGATTGTACCAAGCCGCAGAGGAATAAGGATCTTCATCTATAAATTTTTTGTAGTAAGAAAGACTCCCCTCTAATTGGCCAGCGATGTCCAAACAAAAGGCAAGCTCGTACAATGAACCTTCATGATTAATGTTTTCGTCAATAGATTTCTTGTATGATTCTATTGCATTGGTGTAGTCTTCCATACTTTGGTAAGCCAACCCTATATTGTAATAAATATCATCTTTTTCCTCTTCAGCAAAAGATAAGATATCTTCATAAGTTGAAATAGCCTCAGCATATTTTCCTTGCAGGGAAAGTATTGATCCGATCGAGAGATAAACCTCTACATCATTAGGGTGAAGATTGCGTGCTTTCTCCAACAAGGAGAGCGCTTCTTCGTATTGTTCTAGGTTGGAAAGTATTTGCGCTTTGATGGCAATCAGTCCTGTTGAAAATGGAAATTGATCCATAGCACAATTAACGGCAGTCAAAGCCTTTTTAAACTTTAACTTCTCCATATAGTGATCTATGATGATCTCAAAGGCGTCAATATCAAAATACGCTGGTGAACTGCCCCTTAGAGTTTCCTCATATCGTTTGATCAACTCCTCTTCTTCCTCCCGCTTTCTAAATTCGTGGCTCATGGGTCAAAAGGTTTTCCTAAAGTAGGAAAAATTCTGTGCTTACAAAAATAGTACTCCTGCTTTTTGCAAAGTTCAGGCAATAAAAAGTGAGGCACAAGTTGTGTTTTTTATTTCTTTGTGCTATAAGTGCGCAAATAGTACTCACAACAGGTATCCAGAGTCTCTGAGAGGGGTTTAAATCTCATTTTTAATAAATCAATTCCCTTTTTATTAGAATAGGTAAAATCTTGACCTACAGTCTTGATTGATTCTCGTGAGATAAGTGGCTCTTGTCCTCTAAAATAACATCTCAATTCTTCTAATCTGGCCAAAAGGAGCAAGAAGTAATTGTGCGCTTTTATGGAAGGGCTTTTCTTTCCAAAACGTTGTGCAATTTGATCGAAAAGTTCTTTGTAAGTAACGGAACCACCACTTGCAATAAACCTTTCTCCGCTAAAATTTTGATCGATAAGTTGGAAGACCATTTCAGCTACATCTTCCACATCCACATAATTCACTAGTCCATTACTATAAAATAGCTTTTCATTCCATACGTAATTAAAAATTTGGGAACTACTCTTTTCCCAATCAGAGGGTGCAAGAATAAAAGAAGGATTTACGATTGCTGCCGAAAGACCCTCTTCAATTCCACGGTAAACTTCAAGTTCTGCCAGCGCTTTTGATTTGGCATAAAAGGTGTTGATTGGACTTTCGCTCCACTTTGTATTCTCATCCAGCAAAGTAATTCCCTTTTGCCTACCTAAAGCCGCGACCGAACTAATGTGGACTAATTTTTCAACCCCCTTTAACAGACAAGCATCCACAACATTTTTAGTTCCTTTTACATTGACATCAAAAATCTGATCTGTTTTCCTTGGATTGAAAGAAACGCTAGCAGCAGCATGGATAACCACTTTGGCGCCAGCAAACACCTCACTTAAAGAAACAGGATCAGTAATATCTGCTTCACGCCAGCTAATATTATTCTTCCCTGCCAATAAACCGACATTGCTTTCTTTTCTTTTAATACCAACTACCGAAAGATTTTCTTTTGCCAATCTTCTTACTATAAAACTGCCCAATAAACCGGTAGCACCCGTAACAACAATCATACTATAAGGAATTGTTTAGGAGGGAAAGTCTCAATGCCTTTTGAAAATAATTATTCTTCCTCGCGGCCAAGATGATTCTCGCTTGTAAAGGGCTATGACAGTCACTCCCCAAAAACTCAACCCAGCCTTTGTCAATTAATTTATAGGCCATCTTCTGTACAGGATTTGAGTAAAATCCAACAATGGATAAGATATTGATTTGAAATAATACTCCGCGGTTTCTAAGATCTTGAGCCTTTTCCAGTGTCATATACTCATATCGTTCAGGGTGAGCCAGTACGAGGGTATATCCTTGCGTAGTGGCTAAAAAAATAAATTCCTTAAGTTGAAGAGGTTCACTTAAAAAATTAGTCTCAAACAATAGATTTCGCTTACCAAAAGTGAGTAGCTCTTTCCTGTCCTCGAGTTTTTTAAAGACAGCCTCATCAAAATAATATTCAGCTGCCGCCTCTACACTAACATTGATTTTCCTTGCGATCAGGATTTCCTTTAATTCATTTAATTTACTAATAATTCCAGTCGGCTCATTTTGGTAAGCATCGTTCATAATATGAGGAGTAGTAATAAACTTGGTGTACCCCGCGGAATGAAGTAACTGAATCATTTCAATAGTGTCATCCCAATTTTTTGCGCCATCGTCAATATCGGCTAATAAATGGGAATGAATGTCTGTTGTTAGCAGCGGCAGGTCAACTTTCTCCCGTTTCTTAAATAAAGAAAACATTAGGAACGAAATAAATTTTTCCAGCTTTTAGACTGCACTCTTTCTTCATAATAGCCGTAACCATAGGTTTTGCTCGAAGAGGGTTGCGCATTTAACACTACAGCAAGGCTTGTTAGATGATGAAGTTTTTCTATTCGACCTATATTTTCCAAAAAATCCCTTCTAGAATAATTTGCTCGTACTACATAAATAGATAGGTCTGATCGCTTCATCGCCATGATTCCGTCTGTAACAAGACCGACAGGAGGAGTATCAATCACGACATAATCATAGACCGATTTCATTTCCTCAAGAAGCGAGGTGAATTCACCATTTAATAATAGCTCAGAAGGATTCGGTGGATGCGGACCAGCTGGAATAAAATGGAGGTTCTCAACTTCCGTTTCTAGGATACATTCCTTCCATGTATTTTTTTTGATCAAAATAGTACTTATCCCTTTTGCTGGATCAATCGATATAAGTTGATCTGCACTTTTTTTCTTTCTCATATCCAGATCTATCAGGGCTACCTTCTTTTTGGACATAGCCAAGACTGCTCCCAGGTTGGCTGCTAAGAATGATTTTCCCTCGCCAGAGATAGTAGAGGTAATGGTGATTATCCTTTTGTTCCCAACAGAGGTAAAAAAATCTAGGTTCGTGCGCAGGCTTCTGATCGCCTCGCTAACCATCGATTTGGGATTATCATTAACATGAAATGCAGAATTGGAAATTTTCTTTGAAGCAGGGATCACTCCAAGGATTGGAACAGTAATAGCTCGCTCAACTTCGTGAAGGCTGGTGATTTTACTGTTTAGCAAATAAGCGATTCCAATGAAAAAGAAATTAATCACAATACCAGCAACTAGGCCAACTCCTAATACGAGGTATTTTTTTGGGGAAATCGGAGTTGTTGGCAAGATAGCTGGTGATAGAATCTTAAAGTTAGGTGTGCTTCCTGCCTGTGCAATTTCAAATTGGGCTTTGCTTTGCATCATTGAAAGATAGAATTCTTCGTATAGCTTATAGAATCGTTGGTTTTTCGAAAATTGAGTGTTCTTATCTGGCATTGTAACAAACTCATTTTCTAGTCTTAATTTTTGTTGGCTTAACTCAGACAATGTTTTTAGCCACTCCTTTTTCATTTGTGTCAACTGTTCGAATATTAACTCTTTCAACGAATTCATTTCCTTTTCTTTCTGCCGAAAAGCAAATGTGCTTTCATTATACGCCAACCCAAGGCGGTCACGCTCTTGCTGCATTCGCGCTAAGTCTTCTAATTTTCTATTAACATAATCAGGCAAGTAAACTCTTTGTTGATAATTATTAGATGCTAAGCTGCCTTGATTTAGTTCTTCAATAGTTTCATTGAGCAAAGCAATCCTTTTTGTCAACTGAAATCGTTGT
>JAYVPS010000104.1:0-7502 GCA_043757225.1 Cytophagales bacterium
ATGTTTATAGAAAATTGATTCAAGGATTTTGTGCGACCCCATGGGGGTCGTATGTTATCATCGGCATTCATTCTATAAACATTTGACCTCTTCGAGGTCGTCTCACGGTTAGCTTCATCATTTATTTAACATTTGATCCTCTGGTCATTCTTTCTTGTCTTTAAGACCATCGCCTGCCTCGTAAAGAAAAATAGCAGCCTCCTAAGATTTTAGCTCTTTTTATTAGAGCCAGAATTTTCTAAAAAGGTTTTTTTCAGAAGCTTTAATTGATAGTTTTGCAGTCCAATTAAAAGCCTTTGTTCTGACTGTGATGAAAAAGCCCTTCTTAGTAGCAAAATCAGCCTTTTTAACTCTTCTTTTTGTTGCTTTTTTCGGCTTTCTTAATGGGGCAAAAGCTTCAGACGAAGCCCACGAGGGCGAAGAGAAGTTCAATGCTAACGAAGTGATCATTGAGCACGTATTGGACAGTCATCAATGGCATTTTACAGACCATTTAGTACTTCCCTTACCAATAATTGTATATTCTTCCGAGAAAGGCTTGGACATTTTTTCGTCTGCCCATTTTTACAATGGTCACGAAACAGTTGAATACGAAGGTTACAAATTGGAACACAATCACATTTTATTAGCTGAATCTGGTATGCCTGTACTTGATTTATCCATTACCAAAAATGTGGCTATGCTTTTGATTAATGCCGCATTATTGCTGTTTGTATTCCTTTCGGTTGCCAAAGCTTATAAAACTAATGCGGGTAAAGCCCCAAAGGGACTTCAATCATTTATGGAGCTAATTGTGGTTTTTGTTCGAGATGAAATTGTAAAGCCTAATGTTGGACACCACTATAAAAAATACCTGCCTTACCTGCTTACTCTATTCTTTTTTATCCTTTTCGGGAATCTATTGGGACTCTTACCAGGTGCTGGAAATTTAACTGGTAACATCTCGATAACGGTAGTGTTGGCTGTGCTTACATTCTTGATCACCAACTTTAGTGGAAATAAAAATTACTGGTCTCACATTTTCTGGACTCCAGGGGTGCCTCTCTGGTTAAGGCCCATGATTTTACCTGTGGAGATCATTGGTATCTTTACCAAACCTTTTTCGCTGACTATCCGTCTTTTTGTCGCCATCACTGCAGGCCATATTGTTTTGCTAAGCTTGATTTGCCTCACGTTTATATTCAGCAGTTATTTTGTAGGAATTGGAGCATCTCTCGTAGTGGTGGTCATCAATTTAATTGAGTTACTTGTTGCTGGGATTCAAGCGTATGTATTCACGCTGTTCACCGCACTTTATATTGGTATGGCCACAGCAGAAGATCACCATTAAAAGTTTTTTTTTTGAATTTGAATTTTTGTTTCACTTAAATCTATAAACCATGTTGTTTTCTTTAATTCTTGATGTTAGTTACGCTGTAATGGGTGCCGGTATTGGCGCGGGTCTCGCTGCAATTGGCGCGGGTATCGGTGTAGGCCGTATTGGTGGCTCTGCAATGGAGGCAATTGCCCGCCAGCCAGAGGCTTCAGGCAAAATCCAAGGTGCAATGCTTGTAATTGCTGCACTTGTTGAGGTTGCCGCGCTTTTCGCGTTGGTTATTTGTCTTTTGGTTTCTCAAAAACTTTAGTAACATTCAGAAGAACTTGCTTTGGCAATGGGCCTAGCGAGTTCTTCTTTTTTTTAAGTGTGAAACAAAAAATACAGATCAGATTTATATAAAGAATACAAAAAGGAAAAACAATGGAATTACTAACCCCTGGCACAGGCCTCCTTATTTGGCAAATATTCATCTTCTTAGGTTTGTTTTTGCTGCTGAAGATGTTTGCCTGGAAGCCCATCCTTGCCTCGCTAAAAGAGCGCGAAGATTCTATTCAACAAGCATTGGATGCTGCTGAGAAAGCAAAAATCGAAATCGCTTCGATGAAATCAGACAATGAAAAATTGTTCAAAGAAGCGCGTGAAGAGCGCGACCGCATTTTGCGCGAAGCACGTGATGCCGCCAATCGCTTGCACGATGAGGCTCAATTGAAATCTAAGAAAAATGCGGATAAGATAATTGAAGATGCAAAAGCGGTTATCCAGACCGAAAAAAATGCAGCCCTGCAAGATATCAAAGCACACGTGGCGCAGTTCTCGTTGAGCATTGCTGAGAAATTGATCAAGAAAAATCTTTCTGATGATAAGTCTCAAAAGGAATTGGTTGACACATTTATTAAAGATCTAAAGCTCAACTAGTCTATGGCCGATTTACGCGCAGCTTCGCGATATGTAAAGTCCTTATTAACCTTGGCCGAAGAGCAAAAGGTGTTAGATCAGGTGCATGACGACATGCAGTTGTTAGACAGGGTGTGCAAAAGCAATAGTGATTTCAGGCTGATGCTGAAAAGCCCGATCATCAAACACGATAAGAAGCTATCCATTTTAGAGGCCATCTTCAAAAGCAAAGTGCATAAGCTCACCATGGCCATTATTACTATACTTACAGAGAAAAATCGTGAGCCGTTATTACCCGCAATTGCTTCGGAGTTTCATCATGCCTATAACGTTCACAAGGGAATACAAAAGGCAAGCATCACCACCACAGTACCAATGGATGCGTCTACCAAAGCAGAAATAGAAGCCATTGTAAAGAAACTAAGTAATAAAGGACAAGTGGAAATTGAACAAAAGGTAGATGCGGGCTTAATTGGTGGTTTTATCCTCAATGTAGGTGACCGCCAAATCGATGCTTCTGTCAAAACAAAACTTAAAGCACTTAGCGTGAAGTTTAGCGAAAATCTATACATCAAAGAATTATAAGCTCACCGGAAACCATATCGAGTGAGAGTGGAGGAGTTAATAACATCGAACAAAGAGTAACTATAAAACGAATAACTATTAACGAATAATAATATCATGGCAGAAATCAGACCCGAAGAAATCTCATCAATACTCCGCGAGCAACTTTCACAATCGCGCACCGATGCACAATTAGAAGAAGTTGGTACTGTGCTTACAGTAGGTGATGGTGTGGCTCGCATTTACGGTTTAACCAAGGCACAAGCTGGTGAGTTGATCCAATTTGAAAATGGATTGAAGGCATTGGTACTAAACTTGGAAGAAGACAATGTGGGTGCTGTATTGCTGGGTGATTCCAAAGGAATTAAAGAAGGTGATACCGTAAAACGTACTGGGCAAATCGCTTCCATTAAAGTGGGAGATGGTTTGTTGGGTCGTGTGGTAGATACGCTGGCAACGCCTATTGATGGCAAAGGTCCAATCACCGGAGATCTTTATGAAATGCCTTTGGAGCGCAAAGCACCAGGTGTAATTTATCGTCAACCGGTAAACGAACCTTTGCAAACAGGTATCAAAGCAATTGATGCCATGATTCCAATTGGCCGTGGTCAACGCGAGTTGATCATTGGTGATCGCCAGACTGGAAAGACTGCAGTGGCTATTGATGCCATTATCAACCAAAAAGAATTCTATGAAAACGGTAAACCCGTTTATTGCATTTATGTAGCCATCGGACAAAAGGCTTCCACCGTTGCTGGTGTGGCTTCAACATTAGAGAAAGCGGGGGCAATGCCTTACACCGTTATCGTCTGCGCATCTGCTGCTGATCCTGCACCCATGCAGTTCTTCGCGCCTTTCTCGGGGGCTTCGATTGGAGAATTTTTCCGCGACACAGGTCGCCCTGCATTAGTAATTTATGATGACCTTTCTAAACAAGCTGTTGCGTATAGGGAAGTGTCTTTGTTGTTGAGAAGGCCTCCAGGACGTGAAGCTTATCCTGGAGATGTGTTTTACTTACACTCTCGCTTACTGGAGCGCGCTGCAAAGGTGATTAACAATGATCAGATCGCGAGTCAAATGAATGACCTGCCTCCCTCAATTAAACACTTGGTAAAGGGTGGAGGTTCTTTGACGGCCTTGCCTATCATCGAGACACAAGCCAATGACGTTTCGGCTTATATTCCTACCAATGTAATCTCAATTACGGATGGTCAGATATTTTTAGAGACCAACCTCTTCAACTCGGGTATTCGTCCTGCAATCAACGTAGGTATCTCGGTATCTCGTGTGGGAGGTAATGCTCAAATTAAACCTATGAAGAAGGTGGCCGGAACATTAAAGTTAGATCAAGCACAGTTCCGTGAATTGGAAGCCTTCTCTAAGTTTGGTTCTGATTTGGATGCGGTAACGAAGCAGACGATTGAGCGTGGTCGCAGAAATGTGGAAGTGTTGAAGCAGCCTCAATATCAACCCGTGCGCGTAGAAGAGCAAGTGGCAATCATCTTGGTCTCTACTAAAGGGTATATCGATAAAGTGCCTGTGAATAAAGTAAAAGAATTTGAAGAGGAGTTTATCGGCTTGCTAAAGGCGCAATACAAGCAAGTGCTGAATAATTTCCGTGACGGCAAATTTGAAGATGCGGATGCAGATACCGTGAAGAAAGTAGCATTGGATTTAGCCTCGAAGTATTAATTCGTTGATTCGTTAATTTGCTAATTCTTTGATTGGAATGCGAACGAATTAATGAATCAGTAAATCAACGAATCAACAAATCATCTAATTGATTTATGGCCAGTTTAAAAGAAGTAAAAAGCAGAATCACATCCGTAATCTCCACCCAACAGATTACTAAAGCCATGAAAATGGTGGCTGCTGCCAAATTGCGCAGGTCGCAAGATAGAATCATGCAGATGCGACCATTTGCGAAGAAGATGAATTCACTTTTACAAAATCTTTCCGCTGCCGGCACCGATGGTCAGGCATGGTACAGCCAAGTACGAGAAGAGAAAAAGATTTTGATTATTACTATTAGTTCTGACCGCGGACTTTGCGGATCATTCAATAGCACTGTTTTCAAAGCAGCGATTCGCTTAGTAGAAGAAAAATATACACAGCAAAGCAAGCAAGGAAACGTAATTTATTTACCCATCGGTAAGAAGGCTCTTGAATTTGCTGAGAAAAGAGGGTTCCCTCTCATCAACAACTACTGGAATCTTTTTCAAAACCTTTCTTTTGATAACGCTGCTAAGGTTGGCGACTATGTGATGGAGGCTTATAAAAAAGGTGAATTTGATAAAGTAGAAATTATTTATAATGAATTCAAAAATGTGGCTACTCAAATTTTAAGGATCGAGCAATTTTTGCCGATCCTGCCGGCCGAAAATCCAGCTAACAGCACCACCCAAACAGATTATATCTATCAACCCAACCAAGAAGAGATTCTTATAGGGCTGATTCCAAAATCATTGAAAGTACAATTGTACAAAGCCATCCTTGATTCCAATGCTTCAGAAAACGGAGCGAGAATGACTGCCATGGACAAGGCCACAGAAAACGCGGGTGATCTCTTAAAAGAATTGAAACTTACGTACAATAGAACTCGTCAGGCTGCCATCACCAAAGAGATTTTGGAGATTGTGGCGGGAGCGGAGGCGCTGAAATCTGCATAGCAACTAGAGATTTTAGGGCATGGCCAAGCGAAACGCAAGGCCACCGGGCTTTGCGCTCCAAGTCCGTCCGCACACACGCCCAACACACTTCGGGCTTTTCGCTGCAATCCCTTGCCCGCTTGCGCGTGGTGTGTCGCGAAGCCATCCTTGCAAAACGGTCATACACTCCTAACACCACTCTTTATAAGTGTAAAGAACTTTTTTATTGTACAGTCGATACTAGTTCTTCCCATTTATCAGAAAGATCAATAAAACCGTTCTCCAACTTATATGACCTATCACACTGCTCGGCCGTTTTTACGCGATGGGTTATGATGAATATAGCGACCTTCTTTTTTTCTGTTTGTAAAAGGGATAGAATAAAATTCTCTGTGTTTCTATCCATGGCCGAAGTAGCTTCATCTAATAATAACAAACTGGGATTTCTGAATAACGCTCGCGCCAATGCCACCAACTGTTTTTGGCCTCCAGAAATATTCACGCCCTCTTCGCCCAACAAAGTCAGGTAGCCTTGCGGGAATTCTTGAAAGTAGTTGGAAAACCCTTTTTCTTCGCAGAACTGAATGGCTCGTTGATAATCGCCAGGTTTGTCGCTAAGTGTGATGTTGTATAAAAGATTTCCGTTGAAGATTTTTACATCTTGCGGCAACGCACCAATTTGATCGCGCCAAGCAGAAGTGCTTATGTCTTGCAATTCTATTCCGTTAACTTTTATAGAGCCCGATTCTGGCAAATAGAATTTTTGAATCAGTTGCAGCAACGTGCTCTTGCCACCGCCACTCTCACCCAGCAAGGCAACCATTTCTCCTTTCTTAAAATTTAAGGAAACATTTTTTAGTATCTGTTTCCTGCCGGGGAAGCGGAAGGAAATATTGTCTAACCTCACCCCCTGCCCCTCTCCAAAAGAGAGGGGAGGTACTACGGGGTGAAATTGCGACAAATTATTCCCTTCTTTCTCCATCGAAGTAAACTCAAACATCCTATCAAAGGCCACCAACGCTTCTTGTATTTGTATGTTGGGAATTACCAAACGCGTAACGGAAGGCACAACGCTGCCTGCTATGCCCAACAAAGCAACCATCTCGCCTAGTTTCAATTGCTTAGAAAGTACCAACCACGCGGCCACACCAAATACGCTGATCATAAAAATCACTCCGGTGATTTCGGATACCAACCCGAATTTGATGTTGAGTTTCCCCAATGCCACGATCCGTTTTTGAAACTCGCCATACACCAGCGCATTCATCTTTTCAAAAAATGGCTGCTTATTCATCAGTTTTATATCGGCCACTCCTTGCATCGTGTCCACAAAATTACTCTCGGCCATGGCATAGCCGGCCATCACTTCTTTTTGGGTGCTAATGATGGGTTTATTGAACCAGAGTAGAATCAAAAAATAAATGGGCAGCACACCCAATAAAATACAGCCAATGGTGATTGAATACCCAAACACAAAACCCAACGAGGTAAGCACTACCAATAGGTCAATAACAATGCTGCCTGATACTACTGACAGCACAGTTTGTATGCGTCTGGTATCATTCATGCGCGCAATGAGATCACCAATTTTACGTGTATCAAAAAACGATTTGGGCAAGGCCAACAGGTTGTTATAAAACTTTTGAATAATTCGGTTGTTGAAATCCATACCCTGCCGAACCATAAACAGGCCGCGCAAATACCCAAGGCCGCTGCGCGCCAGCAACAAGAGAGAAACGAGTGCCAGACTGAGCCATAGTTTTTGCGTGTTCTCTTTGGGCAAAATATCATCAATCAGTTTTTGCGAGAAGAGGGCCGTGGAAATGCCTAGCACTGAAATGGCAATGCCCAAGAAAAGGGAGATCAACAAAATGTTGAAATCATCTTTAACCAGCTCGATGATCCACTGTTTCTTTTTGCCTTTCTGCTCAGCGCTTTTTTGGAAGGAAGCATTGGGGGTCAACTTCAACAATGCTTTTGACTGCCAAATTTTATCGAGGTCTTGTGCCGTGAGTTGGACAATGCCTTTGGCGGGGTCTCCCAATCGCAAGGGGTCAGACCGCTTTGAGCGGTCTGAC
>JAYVPS010000105.1:0-27775 GCA_043757225.1 Cytophagales bacterium
ATTATTTTCACATCGCAGAAAAAAGAAAGTGGACGCGTAGAGCCATCGGGCAAAAAGATGAGCTGTCTTTTCAGAAGTTCTAAATCATTGTCTTTAAAGTTGGCGAAGCGCAAAAGGATCCTGCGCATTTGCTCACCATCTTGCACTTGGCCTATCTGCAAACCGCCCGTCATCGCGGCCTGAAAAGGTGAAGGCGTTGGAACATTGGCATTGAGCCCCAACGGAATGCCGCCTGTATAAGCAGTCAGCTGTGTTTGAAAATCAGTCAAGGTCACTTTATAAAGAGTCAATTTTTCCTGGATTGGAAAAAAGATAATGGATGGCCCTGCCGTCACCAACCCGCTGTTGATATCGGCAACACCTGGCACTTGTTGTAAAAGTGTATCAGCCTTGCGCGCAAACACTTTTAATACTTCGTAATTATCGCCAAATATTTTTATTTGAATAGGCTGTGGTGTGCTCATCAAATCACCCAACAAATCAGCAATGCGTTGACCAAACGATATTTCTTCCATAGCCGCTACGTTGCCTTCAATCTCCTTTCGCAGTTCGCTAATGACTTGGTCGGTAGTTTTAGTTCGCTCTCTTTTTAATTGGATGGAGTAGTCGCCAATATTGGTAGGATCACTTTTGAACGCCATGTGAATGCCCGTTCTGCGCGAATACGATTCAACGTCAGGATGAACATCAATAATTTTTTCTATCTCTTTACAGATAGCATCCGTCTCTTCCAATGCAGTGCCAGGTGGGGAAATATAATCCAACACAATTGTGCCTTCATCTAATTCGGGTAAAAAACCTGTTTCCAATTTGCCTGAAGCCCACCACGCAGACGAAATCAATGTCACCACCAACAAAACTGCAATAATAGGTTTATTGAAAAACCAAGTCAACCATCGCAAGCGATTGACTGAATCGTACATAGTGTGGTGAGCGTGAGGTTTGAGTGAGGCTTTGTAGCCAATCAATAAGTGTAAAACAGGAAGCAGCAACCACGTAACTAAAAACGAAGTAATCATTGTTAACTGCATGGTGTCAGAAAGTTCTTTAAAAAAACTACCCGCCAATCCACTCATCAACCGAAAAGGAAAATGGATAACGATGGTGGCCAGTGAGGAGCCCACCATAGCGGGAAATAAATCGTGGATAGCTTCCTTCACAATGGTAAAGCGGTCTTTCTCTGGATGGTCTTCGTGTCCACGGTAAATTTGTTCGATGATAACGATGGCATCGTCAATGATCAACCCGATGGAAGCAGCAATCGCGCCCAGCGACATGATGTTGATAGAGATGCCCGCGAGGTACAAAACTAAAATGGTGAAGGTGATCGTAACGGGAATGGTGAGCATCACCACCAAGCTCGATCGCCACGAGCGCAGAAAAATAATCATTACCACTAAGGCAAGAAATAATCCTTCGTAAATTGTTTTTACAACGCTATGAACGCTATCGCCTACAAAAGCGCTTTGGTTGTAATAGGGCTTTAATTCATATCCTTTCGGCAAAAGTTTCTTTGCTTCCACCGCACGTGCCTCAACATCGTTCGCAAAATCAATCAAGTTTATGCCCGGTTGCTTTACCAAATCAATCAACACGGCATTGCTCCCGTTCGCATTGATGATAACAAATTCTTGTTGCTCCTGCACTTCTACCGTAGCAACATCTCTAAGCTTAACGATGCGATTGCCATCATTTTTCAAAATAATATCTTTAAGTTCTTCGATGTCATTCACCCGAGTGTCGGTGAGAGAGAGGTAAAGTCTTCTGTAATCCGAGACATAACCGTTGGACAATACAAAATTATTACTGTTAAAAACTGTAATGATCGTATTCGGGGTAAGACCCAGCGAAGAAAGCTTAATCGCATCCGGGATGACCACATAATCTTTTGCCCTGCCACCTCGCACTACTACGTTGGAGATTCCCTGCACCTGCGAAAAAATAGGACGCAATAATAAATTGGCCTTATCGCGCAATGCCACTTGGCCATGCACCGGACTTTCCAACGTATAACCGTACACCGGAAATAATGATTGGTTCATTGCCTCGATAGAAAGATTAACTCCCGGAGGTAGAAAATTCTTGATCTCGTTAATGCGACTTTCCAGTTGCATTTTCTTGGCGTAGGTATCCAAACCCCATTGAAAAAAAACATCGATAGTACACGTGCCCCGTGTGGTGCTGCTCTTAACAGTCGTTACCCCTTGCACTCTTTTCACCGCAGTTTCAATCGGTTTGGTCACCGTGATCATCATGCGGTCAATTGGCAACTGCCCCACATCGGCTATGATGGTGATGCGTGGAAACAAAACTTCAGGGAAGAGATTCGTTTGCATGCGCGTGTAGGAATACATTCCTGCCACTAGCAACAAAACCCCCATAAACAAAATTGGTTTAGCGAAAACCTGAAAGTAATTTTTGGAAGGCATCATGCAGTACGTTCGGGGTTAGCGCCTCACTTTAACAAAGGCAGTATCGGGCAATCCATAATTCCCAGAGAATAAAAATTTAGAAGCAGGATTAAATTGCGGTGATAAAATTTCCACCGATTCCCGATTTCTGCTGCCCAATGTTACATCGACTTTAACAGCGGTGGAGTCATTCACTAATTCCATCACCCAAAATTTTTCCAACATCTCATCGCTCAGCACGCAGTTTTTTGGAAGTAGTTGTTGGGGCTTCTCGTTGCTTTTATTGACCAGCACTTTTACAATCAGGTTTTCAGGCAAGAAGACAGGGTCATTTGATTTTGCTAAAATAGTTTGTGTTTGTGCCAAGGCATTCATGGTGGTGAGCGGAGTGGTAAATGTTCCACTATGAATTGAATTATCGGGCAATACCAATGAACACGACATACCGGTTTGTGTAAATTTTTTAAATTCGAAGGGCACATTTACAGCAAAGGCAAGCGCACTACTTTCTGCAATGGTGCAAAGCTGCGCTCCCTCCAAAATATAGTCACCAATTTGTTGTTTGTCCAAGGTACTGATGATTCCGGAGGCTGACGCCTTCACTACAATTTTTCCGAATGAAGAAAAAGTAGAATCTGGCATAACGGCCTGAGAGCCCAATGCCCTGCGCTCCTTCGTTTCCAACTGATAAAGCATTTGTCCTTCTTTTACGGCATCGCCCAGTTTTATATAAACTTGCGTTATAAAAGCGGGAATAGTTGCGGTTACTAAATTTCGTTTTAGGTAGAGCGTATTGGCAAACAAGGCGAGTTCATCTTTTACGTTACCATTGGTCAAGCCCACTACTTCTACAGAAACTTTAGCCTTTACAGCCGTACCTTCTTCTGGTGCTGATTTGTTGCATGAGCCAATAACAAAAGCAACGAGGATAATAAGTTTTCGGTTTCGTATCATGGGCTTACCAATTCCAGTAATTGTAAAGATTAATTAAAAGTTGTTTGTTCGTTTGAAGCAGTACAAAGTCACGTTGCGTAACAACGAGGCTCTTTAACGTTGTTACGTAGTTGATGACTGAGATTTGCCCACGACTCAACTCCTGCTTGTAGAGCTCCAATAATTTTTGATATTCTTTCAACTGATCTTCTAGAATTACGAGACGCTCAGTAACAGATTTCAGTTCTGTAAGAATTCTATTTTTGCGCACCTCATTTTGGCTATAAAAGAATTTTTTATACGCTTGCGCAGATTTCAGTAAGACAGAAGTCCGTTGCTGCGTGAGGTTGCGTTGCTTGCCATCGGTGAGTGTCATGGTAAAGTTGATACCAGCACTCACACCCAATCGATTGGGAATAGTGGGCGCATATACTGCATTCAACCCGGTGTTGGCGAAAGCACCCACAAGTGGTTTGTACTTCAACTCGAATATTTTTTGTGTGGCCAACAAATTCAGACTGTCCAGTTTGTATCGTTCCGTGAATCTTGAAACAACTATGTCCTCATTCGGGATAAGATTAATCTCTTCTAACACTTGAAAGGTGGTATCTGAAATTCCCGCCAGCACGCGTAAATCCATCAAGTCTCTTCGGTATGTAGCTCGAAACGCATTGACTGCAGCTTGCTGTGTTTTCTGTTCAATATTCAACAACGATAAATCGGATTGTTTGGCGATACCATTCTCAATCAACTTTGAAACCATATTTTTTTGGTCATTGATGATCGTCATGAGATTAGTAAGGTATTGTGTTTGTTTGTAATCTTGGAGACAGAGAATGTATTGATCTGTAATAAATTTTTCTAAATCGTGGCCTGTTAGTTGAATGGTGTTTTCATTAATGCGTGCCGTGATCAATGTTTGCTCGGCCGATGTTTTGTACCGCTGTCCATTAAACAAAGGTTGGTTCCAATTCAACATGGCCTGATAAACACCAGCGTTGCTTGCTGCAATGTCATAGCCTGAATAGTTGTCTGCCCCTGGTGAATTCAAAACCAATTCTGATTTTCCATTGTCGCGCGAAATAATGGGGGCGAACTGGTAAGCCCCTATTACGCTAATTTGAGATTTTGTATAAAATGCTTTCAACCGATCAATCTCCAAACGGGCTGCCTCACTTTGGTTTTTGTTATCTTGAATCAATGGGCTGTTGATCTTTGCCTGCTCGATGTAAAAAGTAAGATCTTTTTGCGCGGTGAGGCTCATTGAACAAAACAGTGCAATCGTGGTAAGGAATACTGTGTATTTCATGCGCTGTTTTCTATGTACCAATTGCAAAGAAACGAAAAGAACTGGTCACATTCACCAGTTCTTCGTTGCGCTGCTAAACTTAAGCAGTTAGTCTTTCTCCTCCTTCTCTTTCGATTTTTCTACCTTCTTCAACAGCTTTCCGTCCACATCAAAAATAAAATCAAATGTCTGCTTTCCCTTTTTCACTTCAGCTTCGTAAGTGGTAACGCCTCCCGCCACAATTTTTGCAGCTCCTTCCACTTTGTAGTCTGCGTACTCTTTCGCCAATGTGTTTTTAACTGCGGCAGGAAGTTGGTTGTGCTCAATTTCAGTCTCTACTTCTTTGATAGTACCATCTGCATTAAAAAGAACGGAAGCATCGGCCTTGTTCTGATCAAAACTAGCTTCATAAGCCCCATCTTCTTTGTCCCACTTCACATCTTTAACTTTTGGATAAGCCTTTGCAAAAGCTGTCTTAACAACTTGTGGCACTTCTGATTCCTTTACTTTTTGGGCAAAACCCTGACCTACTCCGAAGCCAAGGATCAATAGTAACATAATTTTTTTCATGGTTTTAAAGATTTGTTTGCACAAAGTAACGGAGTGATTTTGTAGGCATTTTGGATTTTAGAACCTTATCGTAAAAGAATGCCAATTATTCTCGTACTCATGCTGAATGGCAACCCCGTTCGTGTCGCATATCTTCTTAACAATGGCCAACCCCAAACCAGTACTTGCTTGACTCGTTGTGCCTTTTTGAAAGCGTTCAAAAATTCTATCAGGCGAAATAAGAGGTGGT
Organism: Cytophagales bacterium; assembly: GCA_043757225.1. Lineage (GTDB taxonomy): Bacteria > Bacteroidota > Bacteroidia > Cytophagales > Cyclobacteriaceae > ELB16-189. The sequence goes on from JAYVPS010000105.1 coordinate 5,432, forward strand.
CCGGGATTAGAAATTTTCCATTCCCGATTGGAAATATTTATTTCTATTAATCCTCTGCCTGGATTGTGTTTAATCGCATTTGAAATCAGATTGGAGAGCAGTATATCAATTAATGTTGGACTAAAAGAAATTGAAAGATGATTCAAAAAAGTGGTTTTGAACAGAATTTCATTGGTCGTTGCTTGTTTGTTAAAGATGTCAGTAAGCTTGTTTGTCAAGGCCGTCACATCGACAGTTTCATTTTCAGTAAACTGATTATTTTCAATTTTAGAAAGTAACAACAAGGCTTTATTCAATTTTGAAAGTCGATTAGTTGCTTCAGACAATGAGGCCATGAGTATAGCTTGCTCTTCAGAAAGATTTTTGGTTTGCATAAGCAACTCCAGCTTAGATTGAAATATGGCCAAAGGGGTTTGCATTTCGTGGGCAGCATTCTCTGTAAATTCCTTTTGGCTTAGATAGGACTTGTAATTTCGATCAGCCAATTGTTCAATCGCTTTATTCAAATCATTAAATTCCTTTATGGAGGATGAACCAAATTTTAAAAAGGGGGTTTTCTCCACCTCAAAATTTTCCAGTTTCCCTAATGTATCATAGAACGGTTTCCAAATCCGCTTTGAAACCCACCCGTTAATGATTAATAATCCAGCTAATAATGCTACCAGTACGATTGCCTGCGTAACCACAATAGCTTTGATCAAATCTTCACTTTCTACTAATGAAATACGGGCAGTAAGGTGATAAGGCTTGATACCCAACATTACCGTTGAAGACAAAATGCGATAAGGTTCCATTTCATCGGCAAGGCTATCGTATTGAACCAAATTAAAAATACTATCAGGATATAGCTTACCATTAGAAGGCTCTACCCTGACATCGCCATCCAAATCTGCCCATACTTTCAACTCACCTTCTGATTTTATTTTTTGAAAGCGGTATTGTATTTCTTGCTTTTGTAAAAGGAGGGTTTCATCTACGTCTTTAGTAAACAACTGATCAATAACGAAATAAAATACAGGGGTAACTACTAAGAGCACTACAATAGAATAGATTAAATAATTGAGTGTAGTACGATTTAATAATCTCATTCTTTCATACTTCAAATTTGTAGCCTAGCCCATAAACTGTTTTGATGTTATCAATACCACCCGCCTCTGTCATTTTCTTCTTTAAGTTTTTGATGTGAGAATACACAAAATCATAGTTATCAAATCGATCTGCAACATCTCCCGATAAATGTTCACCGATAGCCTCTTTGGAGATTACTTTGTTCTTATTTGAAATCAAAAAAAGTAATAATTCAAATTCACTTTTGGTGAGGTCAAGTTTATTTTGGCCGATGGTTGTCACTTTTCCAGGCACATCTAAGGATAAATTCCCCAAGGCAATTACACTTGAACCGTCAAATTTATTTCTTCTAATCAGGGCTTTAATGCGTGCTCCCAATTCTGCTAAATGAAAAGGCTTGGGGAGATAATCATCTGCTCCGATTTCTAACCCAGCAATTTTATCGTCTAATGAATTTTTGGCTGAAATAATAATGATACCGCCAGCTTTATTCTGTTTCTTAAGCTCCTTCAATAAGGTTAATCCATTTCCATCCGGCAGGGTGATATCAAGCAAAATGCAATCATAGTTATAAAGCGATATTTTTTCCATTGCTCGATCAAAGTCAAAAGCAGTTTCACAAGAATAGCTTTCACCTTCCAAATAATGGACAATACTCTCAGCAAGCTGCCTTTCGTCTTCCACAATCAGAATTCTCATGTTGCGAAGATAAGATAATGATGTTGTAGAAATGTTGGATCTGCTACTAAAGTTAGGGTTTAAAGTAGCCTCACAATTGCTTACCTAAAACAAAAAGTAGGATTATCAAATTCAGCTACTTTCTCCTATAAAAATATAACGGCTGATTCACGGTAGCATCTGGTCGTTCGGATGTAGTGTAATACCCTGATCCATCGGAAGCAAAGCAAACAGCTTCGCCTTGTTGCTCAATTGTATAAGGAACAAGTGTAGGTGTCTTTTTAAATAGCTCGATGATCGATTCGTTGCTACTCTTTTTCCAATAGCAAATAAAGGATTTACTCTTTACTAAGACCTCATTACCATCTGGTGAAATGTCACCTGCTGTAAGTGTGCTAAGCGGAAGAACTGCCACCTTCTTCATAGTATTTATTTTTGTCAAATCTTGTGGGTAAGGTGCAACGTAAATCGTTGCTGCACTTTCCTTGGATACGAGGTAAATATCTTTTGTCAACGGGTCAATCAGTAAACTCTCAGCATTTTTTATACCGTCAGGTAACTTCAATTCAATTTTATCGAAGGACGTGATGGTTTCATTTACTGATACTGCGTTTCCAGCCAATGAAGGTTCTGGAAATCGGTAAACAAACTTCGTTGGATATTGGTTTTTGTTATCACCTATCTCAGCCACATACACATAACTCACGCCTGCCATTGGGCCAGGTGCAACGGCAATATCTTCCCAATCTCGGTTGGCTACACCACTAATAGTATAAACACCAGCTAGTTCACCACTTTGATTGATCAATTGAATTTGGTTGGGGTTTCCTGAATCTTCTTCTATATAAAACATTCCATTGTTCACCTCGCTTGCAGCGATGCCCGATGCCTCTGTAAATTTTGGATCGTTCAGTTGGCCAACGATTTTTGATGCTTCGAATGATGTGATATTGTTTGCCAACTCTGAAAAAGAATAAGTTGGCACAAAAGGTTCATCAACTACCGGAGGGATAACAGTAACTGACTTGGATGTTTCGCTGCAAGCTGAAACTATAATCAGAAGGAATAGCAATAAGTTTTTATTCATAATTGATTTGGTGCGAGTTGATTTGCGGGTCAAAATAAAACAGGCGGACAATGCCCGCCTGTTTCAAAATCAAAATTAATTATCAATGCTTGTTACCGCTTCCATCCATTGGGTAGGCACCCAAGTCTTTATTGGGAGGAGTAATGCTTGATGATCCAAAGTTTGCACTAATAGGAAGCGTAATAGTAGTGGTGGTGTTATTAGCATCCGTAGAAGAAAGAGTAGTAATTGGCGGAAATCCTGTAAAACCCTTTCCAATAGCAGGTGATCCTGATTGAAGATTAAAATCAAACCCTGAAGCATAGGCGATATCAGAAGGCTTAGTTGCTGGTAATGTAAATGTTTTGAACAATGGATTTGTCCCTGAAGCCTGCACCGCCTTTGCTCCATCATAAATAGTAACTACAGACTTTGATAGTGGGAATGTGGAGGTAAGAGTAATGCCCAATGTGCTGAAATTAGGAATGTCAGCATTGGCTCCGGCAGGCATACCTGTTCCTGATTCTATTGGATAAATTTGGTTAGCCAGCTCAACATTATCTACATAGTATAAGTTATTTCCATAGGTAATATTTGGGTTAGTAAAATCCGCAGGAGGCAATGGGTTATTGCTGTATTGTGAAGAGCTTCCTTTATCTGCTGTCAATATTCGTAAACCATATTTACAATTGACAACAATATTATTAAATGCAAGCCCTTTAGCACCTTCTTCAAAATTCAAAGATCCTCCCCTTCCAGGTTTGTCTCTTCTATAACCACTGTTAAGAATAGTATTGTTATACATGTAAACGTTAGCTTGAGGTTTATTCGTGCCTTTATTAGAAGCCTTCGGGCCATTGGTAGCAGAGCCAATAGTTAAGTTATACGCATAGTTTCCTACACTTCCCGCTTTAACGTTTAATGATTCACCACCAAACAATCCGCCCTTCTCAAAAGTATTTCTCATTACATTAAACAAGCCTCCTTGAATACGGATCGGGTCATCCACGCCACCATACACCCACGAGTCTTCTAAAATAAAAACCCCCACTGGGTTTACAAATGAAATCATATACGCAGGGTTTCCGCTGGTAATACCTGATACCGGAGAAGCGGCTAATTTTCCGCAACCGAACTCAACGTGTGTCCATTTAATCACCATCAATTTTGTTTTCGAATCGCCAAGGATACCACCCCAAATACCTTTGTAGGCTGGGTCTACTATTCCATTAGCATCTGTAACAGTAGCTCCTGGTGTGTCTGTCTTTGCCTGGTTTTCAACGGTAAAATAAATAGGCTTTTCTTTTGTGCCCAACGAAAGTAATGTTCCTCTTACAATCAAATTAGTTACTGAATTACCTCCATTTTTTGCAGCATCCGCTGCGCCCATGTAGATCCTTACTCCTGGTTGAATAACTAGCGTATCTCCTTCGTTTACCACTAAGTCAGTAGAAATTCGGTAAGTAGTATTGGCTAACATAGTACCCTTCACAGCTCCACCTGTAGTCGAAGCATCGATTGGTTTACCCGCCTGAAAAAAAGGTGCGCTTACCTCTGTCTTATCTCCGCATGAGCTAAACGAAAGAGTTAACGCGAATGCAACCATTGTTGCTAGCCCTAGTTTAAAATTTGGTTTTTGATTCATTGTAAAGTGGTTTAGTTTGATAAAGTTTATTTTTGTTTATTAAAATTTGAATCGAATGCCCGTAAGAAAAGTTTGATGAAACTCATCTTTCTGTACCACAATACTATTGGGGCTATCTTGCCCAGGTTGGTCGGCATTAATTGTATTTGCTCGAGCCACTTCAATAATCAAAGGAGCATCCAATAGATTCGTGATCTTCAAAAAGAGCTGAAATTTTTTTCCTAGCTTTTTTTCGGATGAAAAATCTACCTGCGAAAAATCGCGCTGCCAATAATCAAGATCTTTATATGGAGAAACAAAGTTGATCCTTCTACCTGTGAACACCCACGACAGTTGCACATCAAAACCTAATTTCGCATTTTTGTAGATGAATGAAACATTAGCAATATGATTTGATTGCCCTTGTAGTGGCCGTGTCTGATTCTCATCGCGATTAGAAGTATTACCCGCATCTACTCGATAAAATACTTTTTTAAGCGTAGTAATGGAAGAACTGGTATAAGTGTAATTAGTGCTAATACCGAAGTTCTTTACATACTTTGACAGCACTAGTTCAAATCCATAATTAATAGCCGTACCAGTATTAGTTGGTGAAACATTTCCTGAGCTTACAGTGGTATTTAAAAAAGTGTATTCAATCGCGTTCTTAATATTTTTATAAAATATTCCTGCCAAGATTTGATTGTTGCCTCTGCCAAAAAATTCATAGCGTGCATCATAATTATCTGCAGTGGCTGCATTGAGCAACGGATTGCCCGCATCTGTCCAATTGTCTCCTGATAATTCAATTGGTATCACTTCAAAAAAACTTGGCCTTGAAAGCGCCTTGTAATACGATGCCCTTAGATTTTGTTTATCTGTTAACGAATACTTTAAGTTTAGGCTAGGTAGTGGGTTAGTATAAACTTTATTTCCGTCTCGCCCGCCTCCCGGCTTATTTACCGATAATTGAGAATGCCACTCCAGATTAGTATTCTCGATACGTAATCCACCTATCGCTTGAAGCTTATCAGCCAATGAGTATTTAGCTTGAGCATAGAATGAATACACATTCTCTTTAGCATTATAGTTATTAGGATCTGCAATATTGGTATAAGGATCGATCAAGAAAAAATTTGCCTTGTCGATGGTAGTAAATGAATTACCGGTAACCGGGTTCAATATATAGTTCGCTCTGGCATTGTCTCTATTTTTAAATCTTGTAAACCCACCGACAGAAATATCAAAATTAGTTTTTAGCGGATAGCTCAAATTCAAATAACCTGTTTTATCGTTATCAGAATTATTTGTCCATTGTTGACTAAAATCAGTTAGCTCTTTACTAACAAGAGATCCATCAGGATTGTAAGTATATCTAACAGTCATGTCGGACCAAGTCGGGGTACTACTAGAGGCATTGGAATACGCCAGCGTCCAATCAAGTTTTAGTTTTGATGTAATGTTGTGATCGCCTCTTAGCGAGGAAGTATAAATTTTTTGGGTAGTAAATCGAGAGCGGTCGTGAACATCTGAAACAACATTTGCCGGATCGTAATAATTTCTATGCTGAGACTCGTCTAGTTTTACAAAAAGATTATACAAGCTGATTTTATTATTCTTATTAATGGAATAATCCAGCTTCGAATGCAAACCTAATCTATTCTGAAACGTGTTAAACTGACGTATCTGCAATTCGGCAAAAAGAAAAGTGTTAGGCTCGGGATCTGGCTTTGGCTGGTTGAGGGTATAAAAAATACTATTCGTGCCTCTATAAATATTTTGATAAGACGCTGCCACTACAAATCCAATTTTATCTTTCCATATTCGATTGCCGATAGAAAAATTCAAAGTAGAATTGATAGGTATACTATTATTGGAGTACTGCAATTGACTAACTCCAAAGTCAGTTGGCTTTGCAGCATATCTTGGCCCATACAATTCCTCAGGGCTTTTGGTGGCAATATTGCTTGTACTAAATCCCGCAAAAGGTCTGCTCGCTGTTAAAATATTACTATAACCTCCCGCCAACGTTGCCGAAATTGTAAGTGAAGATGGTGCCGATTTCATTACCATGTTCATGGCACCTCCAATGGCATCGCCTTCCATGCTTGGGGTCAATGCTTTGATTACTTCAAGTCTTTCCAATAAATCTGCCGGAAAAATATCCAGCGGCACATACCTATTCTTGCTATCCGGGCTAGCTATCTTCACTCCATTTACAAGCGTATAACTGTATCTCTTATCCATTCCTCTGATAATAGCATACTGACCATCGCCTGTACTATTTCGGGTAATGGAAACACCTGAAACTCGCTGAAGAATATTTCCCACTGTTAAATCAGGCAAAAGTTGAATGGATTTAGCACTCATGATATTGACTACATTATCTGCCTTTTGCTCTGCTCTGCGCACACTCAAATCAGATTCTTGATCAGCAACGCCTCTCACAATTACTTCACTTAGTTCGTTAGCATTCTCATCCATTGAGAAATTGAAATTTTGCTCCTTTGCCTCACTAATAGAAAATGACCTTTCAATGGTATTGTAACCAACCAAACTCACCACTAATACATAATCACCAGGCGGAACACTTTTGATCACAAAACTTCCGTCTAACCCAACTGATGTTCCGTAAGAAGTATTTTTTAAATAAACGGTGGCACCTACAAGCGCCTCACCAGTAGATTTGTCGTTGACCTCCCCTTTCAAGTTGGTGGCACTTGAGGCCGTTGCAAAAAATATAAAGGAAATTAACAGTAAATTTCTATCCATAGATTTCAATTACCACGTACTCTTAACTCTTCAATCTGAAAAACAGCTACTGAAGTCGGGTTGATTGTAATTTTTACGGCATGCATATTGTTTTCTCCGTGCACCTGAAGCCGTGTGAAGTTGTCCAATGCCTTTAACAGCTTCTCATTTTCGTAGATAGGTTTTTCCACCAGGAAAACATGAGAGTCTCCGTTCACAAGCAAAACGGGTTTCTTAAAATCCGTTACCAATTCCTTCAACCGGTTTTTGAATCGCTCGAAGCCGCTAGACTCCTTGCCTAGGTTAAACATATCGGCATGGATGGCCAATACAACAGCCATACTGTTTTTCGAAGTGGCGCTTTGGAAAACTTCTTCCAGCCAGGAGAGATTGGCTGTTTCGCGTTCGTAAAACTCCTTATTTCCATTCTTCGAAGTGGGAATAAAATTATTGTTGGTGCCTACTATGTGGATAGTGGCAAATGAAACCGTGGCATAGTCCCATCGGTTGTTTTCAACATACTTCGAAAACCGTGGCTGCTGCGATTGAGACGTTAACAAAAACTTCTCCTTACCAAATGTATTTCTGTCTCTGAAAAAAAGCTTTCGGATAACTTCGAGTCTTTCTTCTGGATCATACGAACCAGCGTCTTTCTTATTGCAATCCGTCCATTCATTGTCGCCCGGCACATAAATCAATGGCTTGCTAAATTGCTGAAAGTAATTGAGTATCTTGTTGTATGCCTCTTCCGTGCAAAGCGTACTACTCGATTTGATGTCACCTACATTAATGGTAAAGGCTTGATTCTGTTCGTTAATGGTTTTGATTACATTCTTAAACCGTTCATAATCTTTGGGCATATAAGGCATATCGCCAAAAGCAATAAAACTGAAACTTTCCTTTTGCCTTGGCTGCCCTAAAACATCTCCCGAAGAAAGGAGAATTGTTACAAGAACAATAAAATAGATTATTGATCGAAAAGAGAATGAAAATAAAATAGTAGGTGTCAAAAGCAGCTTTTATAAATCGCTGCAAACGTAGAAAGGTAAGATTAACTAAGAATTACTTAATAATTATGGGGTTGTTATCAATACCTGTAGAAATTCTGAATTTGTTAACAGAGAGATTCCGTAAAAAATAGTTTCGTAAAAAATTCACAAGAAATCCAATTAAATAGATAACACTATGTTAATGGCCTTGAAATACTAAGAAATCTTAATTTTTCCAGAAATTCGTTTCTCCTCTCGAACGGGAATAAATATGCCGTAGGTAAGAATCATTAATAAGCCGAAATCAGGAAGATTCAGCAAAAAAATAATTACGAGGTGAAAGGCAACTCCCATCCAGAGAAGAGGAACACGGAATTTTGGTACCCAGATGAGGAAAGCAAAAGCCAACTCAAAAATAATGATGCCCCTTCCGGCAAGCATGAACCACGTTTTGCTCACTTCGATATCCAATAGAGGGTCAAAAAAATATCTAAGATTGATAGTGGAGAAAATTGCATCTCCCGAGCGCCATGCCACGCTCCTGAGTTTATCAAAACCTGATAAAAGATAAATTAATGCCAGTTGAACTCTGCAAAATAACATAGCTGCATTGGAAAGGACTTGTTGAATTTCATTTTGAAACGCTGCTCTTCCACTAAAAAAAATAGAAATAAATAAAAAGAGATTTAAGACTAAATCAGATCCATTGGTGATTGGTTTACTCCATCTACTCAGAAAAAAAGATAACAAGAAAATGATCGTTGATACCAAATAATTAACCCTTACTACTAATCCTACCAACAATGATATTAAAATCACTATAAAGAATGCTTGCAATTTATATTGATCCCAAAAAACACTATCCGAATAAAGAACAATTTTTTGAAGCACAGGCCAGGAAAATATTACTTTTAAAAAAAGAAAGGCATATAGCGACTTACAAAAAAAAGCTATTGATAATCCATTCGCATTGTCTTTCAACAGAAAGCTGTAGAATTGAATTATATATCGCTGCAACAAGTTCACTTGAAAGAGATCACATTTAATGTATCCATACTTATCACAAAGTCTTTCGCTTTCTGTCGGATTCGTGAGATCTTTATCGAATCCGCTCCATTAGGAATATAGTAATCATCCAAGTATTTCCTAAGTGCCAGGAAAGGCTTTCCTTTCAATATTTCATCTTCTGCAAGGACATGCATCTGTAGTCGTTCGTATAAGGTTCTTGCTAAACGACTCTCATACAAATCAGTTGGATTATGATTCTCCTGATACCTTTTAAAATATTCCCATCCCGGATCTATCGGTACGCTCCATTGTTCATTGATTTTCCAAGACACAGAAAAAATATCACTATTGACAATTCTGGCCTCACTGAAGAATGGTCCCGGCAATAAGTATGTTAAATAAATTCTTGAAACCCTGGTCTTTCCCAAAGAGACGGGAGATAGTATGAATAGGAAGGAAATTAATAAATGTAGTCCAAAAGCCAGAAACAATATATTGGAAAACTTTTTCATTAAAACGAATGAGTGTTCATACCTACATTGTAAAATAATCTTGGTTATCCCTAGGCTTCTTTGAATCCTGAAATCCCCCCACTTACAATAAACTTCATAGCTACGGAACCCGAGATATTCAGCGGCTTAACATTTTCTTTGGATACCAAAAAGTGATCTCCCGCAAAAGCATATGACTGCGGAAAGTAAACTACCACCATATCGGGTAACCCTAATTCGCTTACATCCGATTGTGTTACAAAACCAATGCGATGAATGGTATTCTCTTTGTTGATGGTGACTAATACAGGCTTATCAAATTTCCTCTTATCGCCTACGAAAGCAGCAAGCAGGTCCTTTACTGCAGAGTAAATTAACTTCACCAAAGGAATCCTATTCATCCCATGATCGAACCAGGTAGCAAAAGTTTTAAAAGCGAAGTTAGAAGTGAAGTAACCAAAAATGGTGATCACCGATAAGATGATGGCAAAGCCAACACCGGGGTAGGGCAAATTCAATCGGGTATCTAGCCATTGAAATGACACAAAAATAAAATAGGCCGTAGCCACCAATGGAACAATGAAGAGTGTTCCGTTAAAAAAGTAACGAACAATCTTGCCTGCGATTTTTCTCATATAGGTTAAAAATAAAAAAGGCTTCAAAAATTGAAGCCTTTGATGATTGCTTCAATTAATTTCTACAAAGAGAATCCGAGGAAACTCAAAAACCCAAGCGACATCAATCCTACTAAAATAAAGGTGATCCCTAGTCCCCGCAAAGGAGCAGGAACATTTGAATATTTCATTTTTTCTCTCACTCCTGCCAACGCAACAATGGCCAACATCCAACCCATACCAGAACCCAACCCAAATACTGTGGCTTCTGCCAAATTGTAAGGGCGCCCCACCATGAACAAGGCTGCACCCAACACAGAGCAGTTTACCGCAATCAATGGAAGAAAAATTCCAAGTGTTCCATAAAGAGCCGGTGAGAATTTCTCTACTGCCATCTCAGTAAGCTGGGTAATGGCGGCAATCACAGAAATGAAAACGATGAATTGCAAAAAGCTTAAATCAATGGTTTTAAAGTCATCTCCCAGCCAAGATAATGCTCCCGGTACTAGTACATAATTTTGTATTAACCAGTTGATAGGCACGGTAACACCAATCACAAATATTACAGCTACTCCGAGGCCAATGGCTGTTTTTACTTTTTTTGAAATAGCAAGGAATGAACACATTCCGAGAAAGTAGGCGAAGATCATGTTGTCGATGAAAATCGACCGAATACCAATGTTTACTAAATTTTCCATAATCTAACTATTAGTGAATCTCTCTATGCCCGTTTAATGTTCGTTGCACCCAAATAACAATACCCACTAAAATACAAGCTCCGGCTGGCAGCAACAACAGGCCGTTTCCTTGATAATGAAGCCCCATCGATTCAAAAACTTTAAATCCAAAAAGACTTCCTCCGCCAAAAAGCTCTCTCACAAAAGCGACCATCATCAAAATAATTCCATACCCTAACCCGTTCCCAATTCCATCTAAAAAAGAAGGCCAAGGTTTATTTGCCATTGCAAATGCCTCTAACCGCCCCATTACAATGCAATTGGTTATAATCAATCCAACAAACACTGATAGTTGCTTAGATACATCATATACATAAGCCTTTAATATTTGGTCAACCAAGATTACCCATAGCGATACCACTGCCAACTGCACGATGATTCGAATCCTAGAAGGTATCGAATTACGCATCATTGAAATAACCACATTAGATGAAGCTGTTACGATCATCAACCCTAGTGACATAACAAAAGCTGGCTTCATTTGAGTTGTCACAGCCAATGCTGAGCATACCCCCAATATTTGAACCGTTATTGGATTGTCAATATCCAAAGGATTACTAATCAACTTTCTGTTTTTCTTAGAGAAAAGCGGCTCTGCCTTTTTCTCTATAACTTCAACTTCTGCTGTTTCGGTGCTCATTGGTTAAGTGATAAAGTTTTTTGATTCTTCTTTAAATAATTCTTATAGCAGGCAAAATAGTCCTTCAGCATATTGTTCACTCCTTTTCCGGTAAGGGTTGCACCCGACATACCATCTACTTTATGTGCATCCGATGCGTAGTCAAACCCTTCTCCCTTCTGCATGACAACCGAAAGAATATTGTCTCCATCAAATAACATTTTACCTTTGTAACGAACTTGTACATCATCGCTGGTAATACGGGCACCCAAACCAGGTGTCTCGCCTGCATGTTCAAACTTCACACCTTGCACCGTATTTAAATCAGATTTCAAGGCCACAAAACCCCAGATATTGTTCCACAATCCATAGCCATAAACAGGCATAACTGCGTTCTCAATTTGAGTAGTATCGGCTTGATTTCTAAATTCATAAATAGGCAAGAGGCGATCTTCAGGCTTCAACTTGTATTGTTGAGCAATTACTACTGAGCTGGCCTTTATTCCCGCTTTCAAATTGCCTTGGAAATCAATCACTCTTTCTTTTACTCTTGAAGCATAAAGCTGCTCGATGTCATCACCTTCTTTCAGCTCCATAACGGTGGCTAAAATATTTTGCTTTCGCTCCTTTTCAATGTTAGCATCTTGTAAAGGCTTTAAGCTTTGCGAAGCTATAGCCAATGCACCGCCACATACTACTGTAATAGCGGCTGCATATAAAATGATATATAGATTAGATTGTCGCACGTTGTAATCTTCTTTTTTTGTTTGCACTTACTACAAAATAATCGATGAGCGGAGCGAATACGTTCATCAACAAAATCGCCAGCATGATTCCTTCGGGGTAGGCCGGGTTAAACACTCGAATCATGACTGTGAAAATACCAATTAATGCACCATAAATCCATTTTCCGGTTTCTGTCTGCGAAGCGGTTACAGGATCTGTTGCCATAAACACAGCACCAAATGCCAACCCACCAATTACCAAATGGTAGTGAGCAGGCATTTCTACAAACGCATTACCTCCTACCAGATTTAAAAATAAACCCATCGCATATGCACCGCCAAACACACTTACAATCACTTTCCAACTACCTGCACCGGTTCCAATTAAAATAGCTGCGCCTATTAAGCACATTAATGTGGAAGTCTCACCAATGCAACCGGGCATAGCGCCCATGAACATATTATCAAATGAGAACACGCCTTCATTCCATCCGGTTCCAAATGAATTCAATTGAGACACAACATTTGCTCCGGTGGTGGCTGCATCTGCCGCAATTGATAATGGTGTAGCCCCCGAATAACCAGCCACGGCATGTGCTTTATCAACATAAGTCCACACACTGCCGGAAATATCTGTGGGGTAACCAAAGTACAAAAAGGCACGCGCTGTTAATGCAATGTTCACCACATTCATGCCCGTTCCACCAAAAGCTTCTTTACCAATTATTACGGCAAAGGCTGTTGCAATGGCCACTTGCCATAGGGGAATATCAGGAGGCATCACCAACGGAATCAACATACCGGTAACCAAAAATCCTTCATTTACCGGATGTCTGCGAAAAGTGGCGAACACAAATTCAATTCCTAACCCCACTCCATAGGAGATCACCACCACTGGCATTACTTGTAAAGCCCCTACCCAAAATTTTTCTCCAAAGGAAGCAGCCTGACCGATGGCCACGAAATGTTGGTGCCCTACGTTCCACATTCCAAACAACAAGCAAGGAACCATCGAGATGATCACCGTCATCATTAATCTTTTCAAGTCGATGGCATCTCGGATTTGCGAGCCCTTCACTCCATTGGTAGTGGCGGGAACAAATAAAAATGTTTCTAAGGCCTCGAAAGAATAAAAATGCTTCTCCCACTTTCCACCTTTTTCAAAGTGAGGCTTAATTTTTTCAATCTGATGTTTTATAAAATCCATCGAACTATCGATTAACTATGTTGAACTAATTCCAATCCTTCGCGCAAAATCTCCTGCACTTTATGTTTTGATACGTCTACAAATTCGCAAAGCGCTAAATCTTCTTCAATAACTTCGTAAATTCCCAACGCCTCCATCTCATCAATATCTTCTGCCAAAATGCTCTTTATTAAAAAAGTTGGTAAAATATCCATTGGGATCACTTGCTCAAATATTCCGGTTTGAACAAAAGCACGGGGTTCTCCATGAGTATTGGTATCCATTACTCTCTCTTTGTTTGGAGATAAGAATGAAAACAATCCGATGGCACGGTGGAAACTTAACTTCCTTGCCCCAGGGGTAATCCATCCAACAAACTCCGCATAATCACCTTCAGGCAAAACAGAAATCTGTTGATCAAAGAAACCCACGTGGCCGTCTTTACCAATAGACGTACCGGTTAAAGGATTTCCGGAAATTACCCGAACATGATCACTGACCAAATTGTTTTCTAAAAATTTCTTTACTGATGCACCCGTATAGGTTTTATAATATTGGGGATTTTTCACTTCCGATCCGGTGACTGCGATCAATTTAGAAGAATCGTAAATCCCGCTAAAGAAAAGTTTACCAATTTGAATTACCCCTGCCGGGCTAATCGTCCAAACTATCTGTCCTTTGTTGATAGGATCCAAATGGTGAATTTGCACGCCAACACACCCTGCAGGATGTGAACCGGAGAACTTATTTACCTCCACTCCTTTCACTTGAGAAAAGACGGTTGATATCTCGCTGGTGGAGTGCGTATTAACATGAACTTGACCGGAAGTCAACTTCTTCAAAATATCTATACCTATCTGAAAATATTGATCCTGCCCTTTGAATAAGATATTGTAATCGGGAGCCAAGGGGTGGGTATCAAAAGCAGAAATATGAATGGCTTTTGGTATTACTCCAGGATCGGCTACAATACCGAATGGGCGTTGCACTAAATTAGGCCAAACACCGGAGTTTAGGATTTCATTTTTAATATCAGCAGCTGAAAGATTATTGATTTCTGAAACCGAATACTTTTTGAAGCTCTCATACTCCACCTTTTTATCAGCCAGAATTTTTATTTCTAGGAGTTTTCTCTTTTCACCACGTTTTATCTCTACCACTTCTCCGCTAACAGGCGAAGCATAAACCACATTCTCATGTTTTTTATCGCGAAAGAGAGGAGTGCCCGCTTTTACAGCATCACCTTCTTTCACTATGGCCTTTGGCATGTATAACCCAAAGAAATCGGTGGGTTTGATAACAAATGTTTCAGGTTGCTCAGCTTCAACTACTTTGGGAGCAGCTTTACCTACTAAGTTGATAGAAAAACCTTTTTTTAGTCTGATGAATTTGCCCATGGGCAGCACGGAATAAGTTTAGAATGGAGCAAAATTAGCAATTAAATCTAACGCACAAAGCCCATAGAAAGCAAAGAATTTGAATGGAGCAAAAAGAATTTAAAAGGTTACTGAAGGGTTATTCAACCTTTCCTTTTGGGAGTGGTCACGATTCGAGATCCCGCCAAGCGGATAACTTCATCCACTTGTTCATCGATCGTGATATGAGTGGTATCAATGGACTCCGCATTAAGGGCCTTAACTAATGGACTTTCCTTGCGGGTGCTGTCTATCTGG
This sequence comes from Cytophagales bacterium, assembly GCA_043757225.1. Lineage (GTDB taxonomy): Bacteria > Bacteroidota > Bacteroidia > Cytophagales > Cyclobacteriaceae > ELB16-189. The sequence continues at coordinate 20,661 of JAYVPS010000105.1, forward strand.
TCTCTGTTTTTAAGGTTTTCAATAATACTATCAACATCAATCATTTCTTCGCGCTCCAACAACTCGCGCTGTCTGCGAAAAGCCCGTACCAATATATCTGCTGTTAGAAAAATCTTCAACTCGGCTTCAGGGAAAACAACGCTTCCAATATCGCGCCCATCCATTACAATACCTTTGGTTTTACCAAATTTGCGTTGTTGAGTCACCATTGCCTCTCTTACCTCTTTAATGGCACTTACCGGACTTACATTCTCAGAAACACGCATTTTCCGAATGGGCTTCTCTACATTTACTCCATTTAGAAACAACTCAGATGTTCCTTTTGAATTGACATGAAAGGAAAGGGTAATAGCCGCAAGCGCTTTATTTACTTCTTTGGGATTGGTGAAAGCTACTAAATGCTCCAAAAAATAATAAGTTACCGCCCTGTACATGGCACCCGAATCGATGTAGTGGTAACCAAGTATTTTTGCAACCTCTTTGGCTGTAGTACTTTTGCCACAGCCTGAATATCCGTCAATTGCGATAATGATTTTTCTCATAGCTTCAGCAATCTTTCATTGGACAAGGTAACGGTTTATTTGGATTGGGCTTCTTGTATTTGGGCTGATAGGATGCGTTTTTTGATGAACAGGAAGTTATAAGGATTAAAGAGGTAATAATTAAAGAAGCAAAACTCAATCTTCCTAAAATTGTTGGGGAGCTTTTTTTGGTTTTTTGGCACACTGTCATTCGCTCGATATATTATCTATTTCAAATTAAGGATTTTAAGGCACTTGGCATACAATATGAACAAATTTATTATTTGGACTAGCCTCCAATTTGATATTTAATGCCTTTTTGCAAATAGTACAATTAGGATACCACAAGGAATCGTTTGGAATCTCATCGAAGCAATATTTTGTTTGACGATTCCAATGAGATTATTCATGCCTGTTTTCTATATTTTTGAAAAGACTCGGAAAATCGAAAATCATACTGATTGCATGCTGCGCAACTAAGTCGGGAGTAGAATATTCATCTAGATAGCGACCCAAAAAGGACAGGTAACGATTTTTATAGGGCAAGGCTGTGTCTTCGGCAAGGTGAGGAATCTTATAACGAGGCACCAGGTTAATGAATCCAGCTGCTAAGGCGGTAGGAATTAACATGGATGATCCATGTACCCCGATCACAATGTTGCTTTTGGAATAAAGCTCATTCCATTTTTTTTCCACTTCCGGAGTGATTGAATTAGTCCTATGATCAGTTACGTATTGCCCAAATCTACCATCCTTACCTAAGCCCGAGACTGAAAAAAATGCTGATGGATATTCCCTTTTAATTAGTTTGACAATCCTTCTCACTAATCCATTCTGGCGCCAAATAAAAATGAACGACATCTGTTCTAATATTTTTAGTTTGACAAATACTTTAAACAAGAAACCCATGATTCTGCTGTTGTGCCAAAAACGATCTTGACGAAGAATGAAGGTAATGTTAGTTGTCTTGCTATAATCTACCAACGAAAAGCGTTCTTGTTTAACAAATTTTCCCATCGAAACGGATTGGTAATCAATGAAAGGGTAGGCCTTACTTAACCAAACCGTTTGAAACCGCTTGAGTTGGTTTTTAATAAAATCGTCCAGGCCTTTAACCTGATCATTCATGTTTTTTAAAGATGTTTGAACAGTCCAGATTTCAGCTACCCCCTCGGGCACGAGCCATGCACAATTGGCGGGTACTAAAACAACAATTCCTTTGTCAGGATGATTTTTCATAAGAGCCTCCACATTCAATAGCTTGGCAAACACGTGTCCAAAACAACTGTCAAGACAATTTAAAATTATCACTGCCTTATTATTTTCAAAAGTTTCTATTTTAAACGTTGTCTCGATTCCCTGATTTGCAACAATAGACTTAATTAATGGTTTTGCCAGCCACACTTCTGCTCTCGCGTTATACCACCATCGATCACCATTTGTAGAAAAAGCAATAGGAAACTCTATCGTGTGACCGATAGGCAATGTTTGGTAAAACGAAAGCTGACATCTCTTGCAAGAACATTTCATTAACACGTGAATACCTTGAAAAAAAATGCTCCTGTCCAATGGGTCAACGGGAGTAGAGCACTCTGGACAAGAAATATGAAACTCAAAATCGGCTAAGAGTTGAATCATTCTGTTACCATTTGCGAATATTCCATTTATCAAGATAAAAGACCAATAGGGTTTTCCATCGTTTCCACCAGGCTTCTCTACTTTCAATTAATATATAGGGCATAGTAGGATTGAAAAGACAGGCTGCATAAGACAGGTTTGAGGGTGAAAGTATGGCTTTTTTACAAAGAGCCAGCGAGTAGCAATCAAGCAATGCCTCTAAACCAAGTTGGTATCGATCCAACAGGTTATGCATAGTATGAACGGCAACGGTACCTCGAGACCGATGTGTAACATGAAAGATTATTTTATCCGAATATTTTTGACGCATAGTTTCCAGAACATCTTTGTCATCAGTCGCAACAAAAAGTTTTGTGTAACGAGGCAATAACCGATCAATTTGAGTAAAATAATCTTCTAAAGGAGATGGCTTGAGTTCATTGAAGTGATCCGTTTTTCTGATATGAATACCCAACACAGCATGATTTCTGAAATCCTCTGTATTCTTTAAGATGAATTGCCATACATCCTCCTTCCATTGTAACTTCGTTATCACTTTATGATGTATCCTTTCTATAAATGATTTTTCCCAAATTCGAATAGGGTAAACTTCAAAGGCCTCGTTGATAATAAGGGTGCTGCCTGCCGAAGGCTCCTTTTGCAAAAAATAATAATTCCAAAAATTTTGACTTTCAAATCCAGCATCTGAATAGAAATAGGCCACGTTTCCAAAGTTAACATGCCACAAAAGATTATTATGCTGCGCAAAATACATTCTATTTACCGCCTGTATGAAAAGAGAGAAGAAACCTCGCCCACAACCATGCTCATGCGTGAGGCAGCCAAAATTGCTCAATTCACAACTGATCGAATATACTGCGTTTGGCGTTTGTAAATAGTTTAAACGCTGCGGATGAACCAGATTTCTCTTACCTTTTTGATTGAAGATGGGATTCATTTTATGATTAGTAAAATTGCGAATTAAAACGGGAATAATATCAAACAGAATAAAATCTAAAAGAACCGCACTAGGTTCTTCCGAAATTCCACCCGAGCTGACAAAGAAAAAACCATCCGTAAGCCACTGATTCAGGTCAAGTAAATTATTAACTCAGACTAAATCAGGTTTTTATGGCCAAAATTTGTTTACTTTAAAAAGTAGAAAAAAGAAAAAACTATGGAACCAAACGAACAAGGCAGCGCAGAAAAGTTTTTTAAGGACTTTGGCAAAAAACTCGATCAGTTTTTTGTGGAAGCTAAAGAAGCCAGCACCCGCGTGGAGGCAGATTTGAAGCAAAAATATGAAGAGCTAAAAGTAGCAGCCGATAAATTAAAAAACGAAGCTGAAAACAAAGAGCGCTGGAAAGAAGTAGAAGCAAGCTTGAAAAAAGCAGGCGAGGAATTGGAGAAAGCGGTGAAGAGTGCTTTTGGGAAAAAGGATCAAAGCCAATAGCCAATAGTCGATGCAGTAAGTAATCGACTATTGACTACCAACCATTGACTAAATTTTAACTGTCTTCCATTTTCCTTGCCTGAAAATAAGGATGCTCACAACCGCCAGTGCTGATTCAGCAATGGCGATAGCCCAGAATGCACCCGATGCACCAAAGTCTAGTTTCATTGCCATCAGGTATGCAAGCGGTACCTGAAAAAACCAGTACATGAATAAATTGATGATCGTAGGGGTGCGACTGTCGCCTGCTCCATTAAACGATTGTACTACCACCATTCCATAACCATAAAAAACATATCCAAAGGCAACGATCCTTAGGCATTGGGCACCGTAGAAGATCACCTGTTCATCAGGGGTAAATATCCGCATAATGGGATCGGCCACAAAGAAGAAGGCAATGGAGATAATGCCTAGAAAAATCATGTTGAGTTTACCTGCCATCCAAACAGATTTCTCTGCACGCTCGGGCTGATTGGCGCCCAAATTTTGCCCCACCAAGGTAGCAGCCGCATTGGCCATACCCCATGATGGTAAAATTGTAAAGATGATTACCCGTATTGCAATTTGATAGCCCGCGTAAACTGAGCTTCCAAAATTAATAAGAATACGTGCAAGGAAAAGCCAACTCAATGTTGAAATCAGAAACTGGCCAATGCTACCGGCTGCCACTTTAAGTAAACCAGTGATCACTTGCCAATCCAAATGGATATTATGTCTGTGAATTTTTACGATCCCTTTTTTTCCGGCTAGGTAATAGATTTGATACAGCACTCCTGCTCCCCTACCAATATTGGTGGCGATGGCCGCCCCCTCAACACCCATGGCAGGTATTGAGCCCCATCCGAAAATCAATATTGGATCTAGGATCATGTTTAGAATATTGGCGATCCATAAAGAGTGCATGGCGATGGCAGCATTACCTGCCCCTCGAAAAATGGCGTTGATTAAAAACAGCGAGACGATAGAAAGGTTTCCAACCAACATCCATTGCGTATAACCCGACCCAACGCTCACAATGGCCTCCGTGGCTCCCATCAACTTGAGTATGTCTTTGTAGAAAAATATCCCAACAACAGATATCAAAAGGGAAATGACAACGCCTATGTACAATACATTGACCGCTGCAACTGCTGCACCCTCCTCGTTTTTTTCGCCCACCCGTCTGGATATCATTGCAGTAGCGGCCATTCCAAAGCCCATAGCAATGGAATAGACTAACGCCATAATTGATTCCGTAAGGCCTACGGCAGTAATCGCATCATTGTCATTGAGGCGACTCACAAAAAAAATATCTACCACCGCCAACAAAGATTCCATGGCCATCTCCAAAATCATGGGGATGGACAAAAGGAATATGGCGCGATTGATACTTCCTTCAGTAAAGTTCTGCTCGGTACCGAGTACCGCTTGTTTAAATAAATTAATGACAGAAGCTGTCTTTGTAAAAGCTTTCATGATTATTGGCTTTTAAAGTAAAATGAAAAAAATAGGAATTATGTCACTACCGAAACAATAAGATTGCTTCTCCTTTTTTGAAATGACGATCTAACGTTGCTCTAAGCGAGGTTAGAAAAGATGAAAAGCTTCACAGGCATTAAGAATTAACAAGACAAACGTACAAAGAAAGTTTGGATAATATTGCTGTCGACAGAATTGTCCTTTGGTAGAAGTATAAAAAAATTGCGGGCCGTCAGGCCCGCAATTAATCAACATAAACTTCCAGCCTTACGACTGATCAATTATTTTTTTACGTGGTTGTTAACCACCTTAGCTAAATCAAACATGGAGATTTGAGTTTTTCCTCCGAAAAGCACTTTAAGCTTAGCATCTGCATTGATCATTCTCCTGTTTGCTTTATCTTGAAGATTGTTTTTCTTAATGTAGTCCCAGATCTTCTTGATAATTTCTGTGCGCGGTACTGGCTTAGCGCCAATTACATCAGCTAATGCAGGGCTTAGGTTAAGTGGAGCCATAAAGGCTGCATTTGGTTTCCTTGCTGATTTCTTTTTCGCAACCTTCTTAGCCACCTTAGCTACTTTAGTTGCTTTCTTTACGACTTTTTTAACAGCTTTTTTCACTGCTTTTTTCACTGCTTTTTTTGCAGCCTTTTTTGCTTTTTTTGCCATAGCGTTTTTAGTTTTTTTTATTGTTAAGACCTATTTCCATTGAGTACTACCAATACAATAGCACCCAAACGTCACAATATAGAGGTATATTCATCAATAGTCCAAAATATTCTATTGGTAATTCATCTCATTGTCATAGGGAAATACGAAAATCACCTTGTGTAAAGGTGGAGACCAAAGGGTCTTTCTTGTTACTTATTAAGAACTTACGAAAAATTGAAGCCCTTATCAAACGGCTTATTAATGAAAATTATTTAGCAGGTTAAATACCCAATGCCGCCATAGCTGATTGCCTAAAGGCTCTACCAAATGGGATTTGCTTCTTTCCAACCTCAATAAATTCAGAAATAACATCCAACTTAGAACTAGCAATAATGAAGGAACGGTGAACTCTTACAAAATGTGGTTTTGGCAAAATCTGCTCTAGTGAACTAATGTTCTCGCGGGTAATAATAAACCGATCTGCCAAATGAACTTTCACATAATCATTTAGGCTTTCGATGTAGTGGATATCCTCCAGCATTATTTTCAAGGTCCTCCTGTCAGACTTGAGATAAACAAATGTTTCCGCCTCATTGACTGATTTTGTTTCAGGCACTATGCGTTGTTCAAAAAATTTATTTACAGCTTTCAGTAACCATTCAAAAAGAAACGGGCTTGAGAAGATCCATTCACAAATTCTTTGGCATTCTCCCAAAAGAGTAGTTGCTTCGCAAATTCTTACCATCACCACTTATGACCACACCCAAAGAAAAAATCTTCACACCTTATCAAGTATTGATCATAGCACTGTTGGCAATTCTTCAGTTTACAATCATTTTAGATTTTATGGTGCTCTCACCACTTGGCGCTATTCTAATCCCTACCTTAAAAATCACACCTGCACAATTCGGTTTAGTGGTTTCGGCCTATGCATTTAGTGCCGGGGCTTCCGGATTGTTAGCAGCAGGATTTGCCGATAAGTTTGATCGCAAAAAATTCTTGTTGTTTTTCTATGTGGGCTTTTTAGTAGGCACATTGCTTTGTGCCATTGCACCCACTTATCAATTATTACTGGCTGCCAGAATTGTAACGGGGATTTTTGGAGGCGTAATCGGCTCAGTCACCTTCGCCATCATCACTGACTTATTTAAATTGGAAGTTCGCGGTCGGGTCATGGGCTTTGTTCAAATTGCCTTCGGGGCTAGCCAAGTCTTAGGTCTGCCCATCGGCCTGTTGTTAGCAAACCGTTTTGAATGGCATGCCCCATTTTGGATGATCGTAATCTTTGGAACACTTCTGGGCGTTATCATTGTCATCTACATGAAGCCCATTACCCAACATTTGGCTTCCACTAAAGAGCAAAATGCGTTCAAGCACTTACATAACTGGAGTTACGCAAAAGTAGTAAATTAGCGT
>JAYVPS010000106.1:0-7462 GCA_043757225.1 Cytophagales bacterium
GCAATTTTGATAAATCAAAAATACACCATCGTAACGATTACCCCAAATACTTCACCATCATTTTGTTATCTGAAAAATTTCTAAAAGCGATTTCCCTGTAGGAAAACCGATTAACCCCTACATTTATCTAATAATTCGCTAAGTTGGGCAGCCTCTGTCTTATTGAGATTAAGTACAGCCATGTCTGTATCGTCCATGTGCTCATCAATTTGTTTGAGTAGAGATAGGCCACTGTCAGAAATAATCACATCAGCAGCTCGCTTATCATTATCGCACTGCCTTTTTATGATCAGTTTTTTGACTATTAGCCTATCGAGCAGACGAGACACATCTGAATTTTTATCCAGCATCCGGTTTTTTATTTCGGCACTGGATAGTTTATTGGGATGATGCCCCCGTAAAATACGCAGAATATTAAATTGCTTATTAGTAAGATCGTATGGCTTGAAGAAGTTTTTGTTCTTTTCTTGCAACCAGCCGGCAGTATATAGCAAATTGACAGCGACTTTATGATGCACACTCGTAAATTTAGTTTGCTGTATTGCTTCTTCAAGTTTCATGTTACTTATAAGGTAATAAAAAATCCATAGCCACTCAGCTATGGATTTCGTGTAGGCTTAAAAGTTACGCGCCTTTGTTTAATTCTACTTTCGCAGTGATTTCAACATTTTCTCCTACCACATAATCCGCACCATTCTTGTTGTTCCACTTTAAGTTATAATCAAAACGATTTACTGTTCCTTTTAATTTGAAGCCAGCTTTCGTGACTTTGTGTGCTTCAATATACGAAGTGCCTCCATAGGTAACATCAAATGTTGCGGCTTTCGTTACATCACGAATCGTGAGGTCACCTTTCAGTACATATTTGGCGCCTTGCTTTTCAACTTTTCCTTTGAATTTAATTTCTGGGAATTTTTCAGCGTTGAAGAAATCATCTGATTTTAAATGACCATCACGTTTTTCGTTTTCCGTATTGATGGATGCAACTTTAGCTGTAAATTCTACGGCAGCTCCATTGAAGTCATCCGAGGTGCTGGTTACTTTCACATCAAAGTCTTTGAAGTTTCCTTCTGTTTCGGCCACGACAAAGTGTGTAGCGCTAAACCCGATTTTGGAATGGCCTTTATCTAGGTTCCATGTTGTTTGTGCAAAGGCTGCTCCTGCTACCAATAATGCAACGATAAGTGTGTTAATTTTTTTCATAATTTTTGAGTTAGTTGCAGGTATAACGGATGTTTAAATATATATGTTCAAACATGTATAAATATTTTTACAACACCTTGATAATGAGAGTGAAATATTTACAAATTCAGCCAGTAGGTAAACTTAAGCACGATGGCGCGAAGTTTTGGCTGACCACTGTAATACTGAATGCTGTCTTTAATTTGGTCTTCGACAAAGTAATTATCAGTGTAAACTAAAAATAAGTCTGAGGCCGGTTTAAAGCGCCATTGCAAACGAGAGTTAATATTGATGTTGTCATTTTGATTGTTATACTGAACGAAGGTGGTCCAGAATAATTTGCGGGTAAAGGTGAAATCAAACTTTGGACTTATCAATGCAAGGTTTGATGAATTGTAGGGACTTGGTAAACTAATTTTATTCAAACTGAAATCAACTGATAACACTGCATGTGGCTGAATGCGATAACTGATATTGCCATCCAAGTTGACTCGGTAACCATTAAAATATTGACCAGAGCGCGTTTGCAGAGTATAGAAAAATCTCTTTCGTGTATTAGATTGAAAGTTGGCTACAAAGGAATTGTAGTAATATTCGCTGCCCTTTGGTAATTGTAATCCTCCGCTGGCAGATGGATCAAATTTGGTGAAGAGGTAAACATAATCTCTTCTTATCCTCATGAAAAAGTTAGCAGTATTTTGAAAAACAACCTTGTACAAGAGGTTTGCATCCCAATCTGTTGTTCCATATAGGTCATTGCCGATAACGTCTACATCAAAACCAGGGCCATGATTATTGATCACTTTTGATTTAGGGTACCAAGAGTAGTAAAATTCCGGGGAGATTCGATTGAATCTTTTCCTTGGGGCATAGCCCACTTGCGGATCGTAGTGGGCACCAATCGTTTGAATGGTCAAGTCGATTTCGAGCTTCGGAATGTTATAGACGAAAGCCACGGTAGCAGCATAAGCACTGTCTTTTTTGTCTTGGGTAAAAGATCGGTGATAGAAAGCTTTGCCATTCCAGCGATTATTTTTTGACGCAAGATTATAGTCAATTCCAACCATACGATTATAGACATTGGGTACCAATTTAAAATCTGTGGTACTCGAATCCTGAAAAGCTTGTTTGTTTATCATCATCAAACCTATGTTCGATCGGGCGAATAGTTTTCGTTGCACAGCGGCAACCGTGTAATTGGTAGAAGGAAGATTGATAGATTCATCTTTTGCTGCTTGCATGGTGAGCAATCCAACTCGCCAATTGTTATTTAATTTTCCGCTTACCCGAGCCCCACCGTAAATTTGATTTTGAATGTTCTGTCCGGTAGAGGGATCTCTTGTAACGCCTATCCTTCGAGAAAAAAATGGACGCATGTTTCCGTAGCCAAAGCTGCTGAATAGGTCAGCATTTTCTAAAAAGAACTGACGTTTCTCTGGATAGAAAATTTCAAATCGGCTGAGATTAGTTACTTGCTGATCAACTTCTACCTGTGAGAAGTCTGGGTTGATTGTCAAATCCAGATTAAGAGCCGGACCGACAGCGATTTTTGCATCACCACCAATTGCCAGCGAGCGATCAGTCGGTAAATTCTCCTGAAAATTGGTAATGCTCTTGGTAGCCATGTACGGAATAATCGAGATATTTCCTCCCGGGTGTCCAAGTGGGCGATCCCAAAACAGGGTGCGTGAAAAGGCAAGGTTTAGTGGAGAGAATATTCTGGGAATGGGTGACCAGGTAGTTTGTTCGTTATAGTAACTATCGATACGGTAGAAATTAATATGCCATTTGTCCAGTCCTTCTTTGAAGCGAATGGTTTTAAATGGAATGGCCACTTCGCAGACCCATCGGTCCTCTAATATTTTAGCTTCTGAGTACCACTTATTATCCCAACTTAAATTCAAGTCTTCGGATTGATTGCCACCATTTGAGATCATCCCCTCTCGCTGAACACCAAATGGATTGATACCAAATAGAAAGCCATTCGTTTTATCCTGATAGGTATCTAAAACGATGGAGAGTCCATCTACTATGCCGGGTCCCCGATAATCACGCTTTAAGGATGGCGTAACATACGTTCTTGGCCCGGAATTATGCATCACAGCAAATACATAAATAAAGTGATCATCATAGGTCATTCGGACTTCCGTTGGAACTTTGGCATAGGAAGAATCAAATGGAAACAATTGTTTGAATTGATCAGCTACTTCTGCCTCTTGCCATGCACCTTCGTCCATGATTCCATCTATATGAATTGCGGAGGTAGCTTTCTTAATGTGCAACCCGGGTAGTTGGGCATACGAGTTGGCAAAGCCAAAAATGAGGAAGAGTAAAAATCGCTGCTGCAAAAGTGAAGGTTTAATAGTGGTAATAATACTGCTTTTAGGAAGCCTGGGTTGCAGAAATTTGATGAGTGGCCTGAATCCCTGATTAGAGCTTTAAATAAAAGTCCCTCGTAAGATTTTTGTATTCGTCAGACCAGGCCTCACCTTTGCCATGCAAGGTTAGCATTTCTTTTATAACGGGCTGTTCATGAAACGAAAATTCAAAGAGCCACCGCTCTTGTGGCTTTTCTTTGCGGGAATAAAATGCCAACTGACGAATGCAGAAGAGTCCATAAATTTTAGCCAGGGAAAGAAACTGATTTCCTTCTTCAACAGGAAGCACAACGGCCATTCTTCCTTTTTTCTTTAATAGGTTTACAGAATGCTTTAGTAGTTCCTTATAACTCAATGAATGAGTATGTCTCGCATTGGCACGATGAGCCGAAGGCGGTAATTGGCTGTTGCTAAAATAGGGAGGGTTGCTAACAATTAAATCATAACGGAATGGTGATCGAAAATTTTGCAATGAACAATGATGAATCAAAACCCTATTGCACCAAATTGTTTCTTCTAAATTCTCCTGAGCTTGCTTGCCATCTGCTTCTTCTATTTCAATTCCTTCAATATTCACGTTTTCACGTGTACGTTGAGCCAGCATGAGGGCAACAATTCCAGATCCTGTGCCGATATCTAAAATTCGATTCGTTCTGGTTGTACTCACCCAAGCACCCAACAAAACGGCATCCGTGCCAACCTTCATGGCACAACAGTTGTCTTCGATAGAAAATTGCTTGAAACGAAACATGATGTTGATGAAGATTTAGGCCGCTGCTACAAGCCTCAAGCCACAGGCTGCTTTTCAGTTATTAAAAAGTTATGAGTCACTACACACAGCTTGTAGCTTGAAGCGATTATCAAAGCCTCCTAAACAATTTCTCAATACTCGCCACTGTCACCTTCTCCTTCCAATCAGTTCCTATCGCGTGGTTCCACATGTGGGGTAAGTTGTAAGATACTTCCGCCATCGCGGTGATCTGTGCATCTGTCCAATCTTTAGAAAGCCCTTGAGGCAAATCGATTTTATGCTTGGCGATCATCGTCTTAAATTCTTTCACGCCTTCAGGATAATAGTCCGCCAAATGATTGAATGCAATGCAATTTGCATAGCAATGGCGTGTCCCTAATATTTTTGAAAGACCGTACGACAACGCATGACAAACACCGACTTCTGAATACGTGAGGCTTAATCCGCCCATCAATGAAGCCACCATCAGCTTGTCATCGTTCTCGGCAGTCTGGCCACTCTTGTCGCCTAAATAAATTTCTCTGCAAAGTTTTAATGATTGCTCTGCATACGCATGACTGTATGCATTGTTCAGCGTTCCGTTTTCGGATTCAATGCAATGAACGTAGGTATCCATGCCGGTGTAAAACCACCAATTGCGCGGCACACTTGCAATCAAATCCGGGTCGAGAATTATTTGATTAAAAACTGTCCACTCACACTTCAATCCTAATTTTTTTACAGGGCCGGTAAGTACAGCCGTCATCGAAACTTCTGCCCCCGTTCCAGAGATAGTAGGCACTCCAATGTGGTAAATGCCAGGCTTCTTAATTAGATTCAATCCCTGATACAAGGTAGAAGAACCTTCATTGGTAAACATCAACGAGATTGCCTTGGCTATATCCATGATGGAGCCACCACCAATGCCAATAGCAGCAGCAGGAATTCCGCGGGTGCTTTTTACGGAATCGCGGATTAAGTCGATCTGCTTGGTGGTGGGTTCGTTGGCATCCACATCAATGTACATCACAATGTCTCCTGCTTGGGTGGGGATGCGACTAGCCAATTCTTTCCCTTTAAAATAATTGTCCACCAAGAAAAGCATGAACTTATCGTTCTGCTCTCGTTGCGCGTCTACAATTTCACCTAGTTGGTTAAAACTTCCACGTCCGAAGACGGTCTTTTCGATTCCTTTAAAATTTTTGTGCATAGTAAAGTCTTTGATTATTCTTCTTTTGTTTTAAATCCTATTTGTTTTCTTTGTTTGAAATCGACCTCCACTTTGTCTTTCTGCAATAAATAGTTAATGGCTTCGTATACATCCTTAAACTGTTTATTGTATTTGTTTTCTAGTTCCTTTAGTTTGGCGGTTAACTCTTTGTGAGAGAGTACAAATTGTTTGATCGCAATAAACGCACGAACAATAGCTACGCTTGTTTGCCTTGCCTTTTTGCTTTTTAATACATTGGCCAACATGGTTACCCCATGTTCTGTGAAGGCCAAAGGCAAAGCTATCTTAGGTCTTTTTATGGGATATGTCATCACAATTTGTGATGACATATTTTTCCATTCTTTTGATGTCAACTGAAAAAGAAAATCTTCGGGGAAGATGTCAATATTTCTTCTCACTGATTGATTCAAAATTCTGGTTTCCACTTCATAAAGCTCAGCCAAGTCAAAATCGAGCATTACTTTTTGGCCTCGGATTTCATAAATCTTGCTCTGAATTTTTTGTAGCTGCATGATGATTACGCTTGTACACTCGCCAATGCCTTTTCAATGCAGCTCCCAATTTTCTTCGCCAACGCCTTCACTTCTTCCTCCTTCCACGTACAACGAATTCCAAATGAAATTAATCTTCCTACAGTCTCCTGAGATTTTGGTAAGTGCAGATTGTTATAATCTTGCGGTACACCCAGAACGTGAATAGCCAAAGGAGCAGATGATTTTAAATCTCTTAAGTGATTCCACTGATTGATGAAATGATACATATTCGTGAACCAGTAGTTAAAACCTGTTACGCCTGCTTTATTAAATTCTTCTACCGTGCGCTTTGCTGCATCGGTATCCGGCAATAAAATATTTAAAAACGTAGCCGAGTCACCAGCAGGGTCTGCCAAGGTGCTGAAGCTGACGCCCGCAATTTTACTGAGCTCGGCCGTCAATAATTTTTTGTGTTCGCGGTTCTTCTCTAGAATGAAAGGCACCTTACGTGTTTGTGCCAACCCAATGGCTGCGTTAATTTCTCCTAAGCGATAGTTGAAACCCAATACAGGGTGGTTTTCCATGCCTCTGTTATTGCCAACGTGGTCATGCCCGTGATCAGAATAACTATCGGCATTTTTATAAACTTGTTCATCATTAGTCACCATCACACCGCCTTCACCGCAGGTGGCAATTTTAAAGAAGTCGAATGAGTAGCAGCCGGTCTTTCCAAACAAACCCACCGATGTGCCTCTGTACGATGCACCAAAGGCTTGGCCAGCATCTTCAATCAATGTCAGGTTATGTTCTTTGCAGATTTTCAAAATCTCATCCAGCTTCGCCATGCCCCCGCACATGTGTATGAGCATGATTGCTTTCGTCTTCGCAGTGATGGTCGCGCGAATTCCTTCCGGGCTCAAGCACAGCGACTCATCAATTTCTGCAAACACCGGCAGTGCGCCAGCAAACAAAACGGCCTCTACCGAAGCGATATAAGTAAACGGAGGCACAATCACCTCATCGCCTGCGCCAACACCAGCCGCATAAAGTGCACAGGCTACTGCTGTAGAACCACTCGAAACAGCATGGGCAAACTTTGCGCCCGTCAACTTTTTTACCTCTGCTTCAAACTCTCGCGCTTTCCAGATGTTGTTGCGCTGTGCATCGTGGTTATAGCGGAAAAGGATGCCTGTTTCCATTACATCATTCACTTCTTTGCGCTCTTCAATTCCAAATAGTTCGGTTCCTGGCATAATTGATAAAGATTAGGGGACAAAAATACGGATTTATGGTTTCTCTTTCAGATGAATGCACACACAATATTTGATGCACCCAACGCTGCCGGCCAGCTACAACGCAATAGTTTCTAAAAAGTTTTGGCGGCCTGCCCAAGCGAGGCGCAAGGGCACCGGGCTATTCACTACAAGTCCGGCCACTCCTTTGCCTGCCCGCTTCGGGCTTTTCGTTT
>JAYVPS010000107.1:0-7407 GCA_043757225.1 Cytophagales bacterium
CCTAGCTCATTCAACTGTTCTTGTGAAATGGTGGAAGGGGTATCAATCATAACATCCCGTCCTGCATTATTTTTAGGGAATGCAATGAAATCACGGATAGAATCGGCACCTCCAAAGAGCGAGCAAAGTCGATCGAAGCCAAAGGCAATGCCACCGTGTGGAGGCGCACCATATTCAAAGGCTTCCATTAAAAAGCCAAATTGTTTTTTCGCTTCTTCTTCACTGAAGCCCAGTTTGCTGAACATTAATTGTTGTGTCGCACGATCGTGGATGCGAATAGAGCCCCCACCAATCTCTGTTCCATTCAATACCATATCATAAGCATTGGCGCGGACTTTACCAGGATCGCTATCCAACAACTGCATGTCTTCAGTTTTGGGTGAAGTAAAAGGATGGTGCATGGCATGCCAACGGTTGGCTTCTTCATTCCATTCCAACAATGGAAAATCCAACACCCAGAGTGGAGCAAATTTGTTTTTATCGCGCAAGCCTAGTTGACTGGCCATGTGCAAGCGGAGTTCACCCAAAGCCTTTCTGGTTTTATCTTCATCGCCCGATAAAATCAAAATCAAATCGCCCGCATCAGCATTAAACTTCTGCGCAAAGCGACTCAACTCAATCTCGTCATAAAACTTATCGACTGAAGACTTGAATGTGCCATTTGCTTCGCAGCGCAAGTAAATCATTCCCTTTGCTCCTATCTGAGGCCTCTTCACAAACTCGGTCAGCTCGTCTAATTGTTTGCGTGTGTAGGTTGCACAACCTTTTGCACAAATACCCACCACCAACTGAGCATCATCAAATACGACAAAGCCTTTTCCTTTCGCCACATCGTTGAGTTCGACAAACTTCATTTCGAACCGCGTGTCAGGTTTATCAGAGCCATAGTACTTCACGGCATCGTCATAGCTGATGTGTGGAACCGAAGGCATATCAATTCCTTTTACGGTTTTGAAGAGGTGACGAATCAATCCTTCGAAGGTTTTTAAAATATCTTCTTGTGTGATGAAAGCCATCTCACAGTCTATCTGAGTAAACTCCGGCTGTCGGTCGGCACGCAAATCTTCATCGCGGAAGCATTTTACAATTTGATAGTAACGGTCAAAGCCTGACACCATCAACAATTGCTTGAACGTTTGTGGCGATTGCGGTAAGGCATAAAACTCACCCGGGTTCATGCGAGATGGGACTACAAAATCGCGTGCACCTTCGGGTGTAGATTTGATCAACACAGGAGTTTCAACTTCAATAAAATTTAATCCGTCCAAATAAATGCGTGTTTGCTGCCCCATCTTATGGCGGAGTTGCAAGCCTTCGCGCACAGGAGTTCTGCGCAAATCGAGGTAGCGGTATTTCATCCGCAAGTCTTCGCCACCATCAGTTTGATCTTCGATTGTGAAGGGCGGAGTTTTGGAAGCATTCACAATTTCCAGCGAAGTAACTTTAATCTCAATATCGCCAGTCGGCATCTTATCATTCTTTGAAAGGCGCTCTGCCACAATTCCTTGGACTTTCACTACATATTCGCGCCCAAGACTGCGAGCAATCGGTATCAACGTGGCATCGGACTTACCTTCTTCTAAAAAAAGTTGAGTAATACCGTAGCGATCACGAAGATCAATCCATACTAGGCTGCCCTTATCGCGCACGCGCTGCACCCATCCTGTAAGGGTTATAGGTTTGTTTATGTCGGTAATTCGCAGTTCACCGCAAGTATGAGTCCTAAGCATAGTAAAATGATTAAATTTGAGGGCGCAAATTAATAAACTGGCGGCAGCATTCGTTATTGATTGGACTTAAATTGGTGAAGAGTCGGCCAGGGATAGAAGTGGAAAGCCCGAAGTGAGTTGGACATAAGCGTTGACGGACTTGAAACGGATAGCCCAGCCCGAGCGCGGTGGATTGGTGCGGTGGGAAAAGGGGGCCGCTAAAAATGTAACTTAAATTATGAACAAATACGTACTGTTTATTGGCCTGCTGCTTTGCAGTTTTGCCCCGGTTAAATTGATTAAAACCAAGGTAACGGATAACGTTCAAATTTCGCTGTCGCCACGCCTGACCTCGATGACGCAAGACGATATTGTGCAACGCTACCCATCCGTGCGTGCGCCACTGGCGGCATACACCAACGAAAACAGATCGGCCGATTTAAGTATTAATGTTTCGGCCACACAATGGCCGGACGGTGATGTTGAAGTGGCCAAAAAATTCTTTAAGGCTGGCATCACCAACCTATATGATCGCGTTGATTTTATTGCTGAAGGAATACAAATCGTAAATAAAAAGAAATTCATTTTTTTTGAATTTGAATCGCGCGTAAACGGTACCAAGATGAAGCTGGGAGAACAGTCTGCCGTTTTTAGATATACTTACATACAGTATTTTGTAGAGAAAGATCGTGCATTAGTGTTTTCTTTCAACTGCCCTAAAGACCAACGTATGGAATGGCAAGAGACAGTAAGGGCGATGATGAAGTCGGTGAAGGTGAAGTAGACAATAGACGATAGACCATAGACCATAGACGATAGACAATGATTAGAGACGACCACTACTTTATGCAGGAGGCTTTGAAGGAGGCTAAGAAAGCATTTGAGTTAGGCGAAGTGCCTGTGGGCGCAGTGGTAGTTTGCCAGAATAAAATTATTGCGCGTGGTCACAACCAAACTGAACAGTTGACAGACGCAACTGCTCATGCGGAGATGCTAGCTGTTACTTCTGCATCGTATGAGCTAGGTTCCAAATATTTAAGTGAGTGTACTCTTTATGTTACCTTAGAACCTTGTGTGATGTGTGCGGGTGCCTTGCATTGGGTGCAACTTCAACGCCTAGTAATTGGTGCCGAAGATGTGCAGCGCGGGTATTCTTTGGTAAAGAGTCCGTTACTACACCCAAAAACAGAAGTGGTGAAGGGGATAAAATCAGCCGAAAGCATTGAATTGCTAAATCAGTTTTTTAAAAGGATCAGAAACCCATAAAAAAAATAGCCCCAATCAAGGGGCTACTTCAAAAGTCATTTTTACTTCGGCTTATACCTTTGTCTTCTTTATTTTCTTGTCATCCACGCGTTTGCCGCTGCGGTGCTCACCCAAAATCAATACATCTTTAGTTGTTTCGTACTGTTTGGCAGCTTGCATCATAGCAATTTCTGTGTCGCGGATAAGGATCATGCCGCTTTTGGCACCCTTATTACGGACTTCAATGTACCAGCCGTCTTTCTTTTTCTTAGGTAAAATTGGAGGTCTTCCCATGTTTTTTATTTGATTTTATAGACCAAAAGGCCTGTTTTAGATTCGGAGCGCAAATATAGGGTTTTTATACCCCGCGTCAAAGACAGTTAATTAACCAAAGTCTTCAACTGAAGTTTTGAATGAAATTTTAGTTTACTCCATAATAACACAATACACTTACCTCCAACGGAATAACATTCCTCACTTGATATCTTGCGTGGTACCTCTCAATGCCATACAAAACCTTTCAAGTTCAATATGGTTCATTGGTTCATGACGCAAGCCAAGTGTTATATCCTATTTCTTTCTCCTGATTACAAAGCACTCTTTAAATTGCTCCATTCCGATCTTAGGATAATAGTTAACTGCTTTGGGTGCTGCCAACAAAATAAGCATGGCATCATTTACCCCGGCCACTTCATGCGTTAATCTGATGAGTTCTTTACCGATGCCTTTATGTTGGAAGGATTCATCAACTGCCAAATCTGACAAGTAGCAACAAAAAGAAAAATCACTTAGCGCACGCGAAACGCCAACCAACAGATCATTATGCCATGCCGTAATGAGTATATTTCCATGCTTTAGCATTTTTTCAATTTTCTTGCTGTCACTTACGGGTCTTCGC
This sequence comes from Cytophagales bacterium, assembly GCA_043757225.1. Taxonomy (GTDB): domain Bacteria; phylum Bacteroidota; class Bacteroidia; order Cytophagales; family Cyclobacteriaceae; genus ELB16-189. Next base: position 3,853 of record JAYVPS010000107.1, read on the forward strand.
TCCGCCAATGTTGATCGTTTCAGAAGATCAATAAACTGATCGATTGAAATTTCGATGTCAGTCTCATAGCGAATTGAATTAGTTGCCATACTCATTGGATTGATAAAATAATTTTTCCGAACTGACCCTGCTGCTCCATTCTATTGATTGCTTCATTGATTTTATCTAATGGAAATACCTGATCGATTACAGGCTTTATTTTTCGGCCTTCAATAAAATCTAACATCGAAAGGAATTCATCTCGAGTACCCATGGTGGTGCCATGGATAGATAGATGACCCATCATTTTCAAGTCATCAAATTGATTTATGTTCGGAAATCGACTAAGATTTTTTACTTCGTCACACTATAATTCCAACCATGCGTATCTGGCTCAGCACCCATGCGAATGTCGTGGAGTTTTTTCTTCGCGCGCAATTGAAAACTAGAAGCATCGATTGATGGTAACGAGTAATCGGTACCGTGAATATGGATAGAAGCAATTTGTGAAACTACCGCTGCTGTTCCCACACCAAATGCTTCGGTAAGCATGCCCTTCTTAAATCCTTCTTCGATTTCTGCGACACTTATTTTACGTTCTTCCTTTTGAATTCCCAAACTCTCGGCAATCGTTAAAATAGAATCACGGGTAACACCATCTAACAACGATGTAGTTAGTTTAGGTGTAACCAACTTGCCATTGAGTACAAACATTACATTCATGGCACCGGACTCATCGATATACTTATGTTCCTTTGCATCTGTCCAAAGTACCTGATCAAACCCTTGCTTTTGCGCTAGCATAGTGGGGTAAAATGCACCCCCATAATTACCGGCACATTTGGCAAAACCGGTACCCCCTTCTGCTGCGCGAACAAATTCCTCTTCCACCTTTACTCGCACCGATTTAGCAAAATACGGCCCAACAGGACTTGTCAAAATGATGAACTTGTACTCATCAGCAATCTTTACACCCAGCTTAGCCTCCGAAGCAAAAACAAAGGGACGCAAGTATAAAGCAGACCCTTCGTTGGTGGGAATCCAATCAGCATCCAACTCAATCAAAGCACTTAATGTGTTTATAAACATTTCCTCGCTAATCGCTGGCATACACATGCGCTCCAAAGAACGATTCATTCTTTGGCAATGACGTTGAGGCCTAAAAATAGTAATTGCCCCATCCTTATTTTTAAAGGCTTTCATCCCTTCAAAAATCGTTTGGCCATAATGCAAGGCGAGCATGGCTGGCGATAAAGACATATTTGCATAAGGTATAATCTTCGGTTCTTGCCAATTGTCGTTTATATAATCAGCTACCAACATGTGGTCTGAAATGTAGCTTCCAAAACCTAAGTTGTTGAAGTCAACTTGCGCTAAGCGCGATTGCTTCACTCTTTCTACTGTAATGGAGTCTGTAAGGGTCATAATATGATTGGTTTTGTTGGTTGCAAAGATATTCAAAAGTGGAACCTTAAAAAATTATTCGAATTTCCTTCTATTCTGCATTTCCTCAGCTACTTCATGTGAATCTGAATCCTTGCGCTTCTTTAATTCGGTTACGATATTTTTATAATTTTTATCATCGCGGTTTTGTGAAAGCTTGTAGGCTGCTTCGATTTTAGAAATTGTGATCTCAAACCCGACAATTCCCAGTATCTCATTTTTCAAAAACTTTTCTGGCATGCCTTCTACCGTAACCGGCTTAACGGAATGCTTTTCATATTTGCTCACCAAGTCCTTTAGCGATTCAATCAGCTCTTCTCCCTCCACGATCCTGATCGTTCCATATACATGAACGGCTATGTAATTCCAAGTGGGAACATTTACGTGATCATACCATGAAGACGATATGTAGGCATTGGGGCCCTGGAAAACCGCCAGCACCTCGGAGGAGGAATCCCAATTTTTCCATTGGGCATTTCCCCGTGAAATATGACTATTCAAGGTTTTGCCATCAGTCGAAAGGTGCATGGGAATATGGGTTGCCCACGGCCTTCCTTCTACTGTGCTGATAAGAATTCCAAATCCATTTTGCCGAACGAACTCTTGCATCTCTACCATGTTTTCGTTTCGATTGCTTTTATCTATGTACATGAAAATTTAATATTAACAGGTCCTTAGATTTAGAAACAGTAAGCGGTCCGCTTTGTGAGCTGAATGAAATTTTATCGCCCGCATGATTCTCATGATTAAATAAAACGTAAGCTGCGGCTAAGGTTGCATGTCCACACAACGGAGCCTCAGTGGTTGGAGTAAACCACCGAATGTGATAGCCCTCTTGTTGCTTTACATAAAATGCGGTTTCAGATAAATTGTTTTCCATAGCAATGTTTTGCATTACCTCTTCGGGAAGCCAAGCATCCAGCGGGCATACTACCGCAGGATTACCTTTGAAAATACTTTCAGCGAAAGCATCAATTTGATAGCGTTTCAATTGCATGTTTTGTGCGATTATTGATTAGTTGTTCCTTTTTATTTCTGACATTGTTCGATATCCCAAGAATAGTAATTATGCTCCTTGTCCAAGGCAAATTCTGCTCTTGGGTATAAGCTGTTACCAATGTCATTAGTCTTCGCTGTTTCTAATATAAGTCCGCAAGCATTTGTCTTAGTTGCCAATTCTTTTGCCTTGTCTATCAGCAAAATAGAAATGTCTTTACCACGATGATCTGCATTAACAAACAAATCATTCAAAAGCCACAGTCTTTTCATTCGCGTAGAAGAAAAAAGGGGATACAATTGAACAAACCCTATTAATTTTTCTCCTCTATTCTCGGCCACAAAAATCTCCGATTCGTTATTTTTAATTCGCTCAGTTAAAAATTTTATTCCTGCCGTGATGTCTGAATCCTTTTTATAGAATACCCGATACTCATCAAACAATTGAGCCAGTTGATCTATATCGTTTATTGCAGCCTTTCTAATACTTACCATAAATTTCTATTTCAAAATAGTTGCTTGACCTTATGTTTCTCCTTGTAAGTTGTAAACAGGCGAATGAGTATTATTATTATCGTCACATAATGGTTACTAAAAGGACTTTATTTTGCAGAATAAACTGCCCTTTCCTTTTTCAACAACCCACTTGCTTTAAGTTGGTATCCACGATTCACAATATAAATTCCGGCTACTGTAATGAAAATGGCTAAACCAATTTGAGCATTTAGTTTTTCATCCAATACAAGTGCCCCCAAAATCACAGCTACAATTGGATTAATGTAGGCATACAAAGAGGCAATGGTCATTGGCAATTTTTTGATTGCATAGGAATAGCATGCATATGCCGATACCGAGCCAATCAGCGACATGTAGGTCAATGAATATATTACTGAGTTAGACCATTGGATTCGATTGTAATCATCAAGCAGTAAACTAATAGGCACCAAAAACAATCCGCCAAAGAGCATTTGGATACCTGCATTGAGAAAAGGATTGCTGTCATGATTCTTCTTTTTGATCCAAATACTTCCTATCGCCCAGCATAAGTTGGCTGCAAATGTGAGAATGATTCCCGCAAGATAATTGGCATTAGAAAATTCAGTCAAGTGCTCGCCAAAGATCAAGACAATTCCTGTA
>JAYVPS010000108.1:0-2031 GCA_043757225.1 Cytophagales bacterium
CTCATTTGGAAATTGACAAATGGAAAAAGTCATGTGACAGATTATTCTAATGCTTCGCGTACGTTGATTTATAATATTCGAAAGTTGGAATGGGATGAGAAACTTCTACGTGAGCTGACGATTCCTGCTTCACTTTTACCCGAAGTAAAACCTTCTGCTTCTAATTTTGGATCGTGGTTGTTGGAAGGAGTAGAGGTTCCGATTACCGGAGTAGCAGGCGATCAGCAAGCCGCTTTGTTTGGCCAGGCATGTTTTGAACCGGGCATGGCAAAAAATACCTATGGCACGGGGTGTTTCATGCTAATGAATACGGGATCAAAAATTCATTCGTCTAAAAATGGATTGATCACTACCATTGCCTGGGGACTCAATGGAAAAGTAGAGTACGCCTTGGAAGGCAGTGTATTTATTGCTGGGGCGGCAGTACAGTGGTTGCGTGATAGCATGCATTTAATCGATCAATCCAAAGACTCAGAATATTTTGCCACTAAAGCGTTAGGTTCCAACGAGGTTTTTGTGGTTCCCGCTTTTGCAGGATTAGGAGCGCCCTATTGGGACATGTACGCACGTGGGGCAATTTTTGGATTGACACGCGATACGGGTAAAGACCATATCATCAAAGCAACATTAGAATCATTAGCCTATCAAACAAAGGACATCCTTAATGCGATGCAGGAAGATGCCGGGCTGAAGTTGGCTATTCTTAAAGTAGATGGAGGTGCTTGTGCCAATAACATTCTCATGCAATTTCAAGCTGATATTTTGGGATCAGAAGTAGAGCGACCCGAAGTGATTGAGTCTACCGCCCTGGGAGCCGCCTATCTGGCGGGCATTCAAATTGGAATGTGGAAGAAGGAAGACATCATCAAGAATAGAAAAGTACAAAAGCGATTTGCTTCTCAAATGGAGGAAGCGACACGAATTCATCTTTATAAGAATTGGCAGAAGGCGGTGCAACGAACGCTGGGCTGGGCTAAGGAGTAGAGATAAGTATAGACGAACCATTTTGCTTGAAGACTAATCAATTTTGCGGGGAGTTTGTTTTTAGAAATTACGTAGCGGGTAAGGCGACCCGTCACAACGGAGGTCTAGTGGTGCGGTGAAAACACCGCACCAGAGGCAAAATGGCAAAATATATTTTAGCAGGTTTGCTCTCAGGGCATATCGCCAAGATAGGATGATTGTGATTTTTGTAACTTTAGAAATCGTGGATAACTTTTTAGATTCAACCCAAAAGAAATTACCTTTAAAGATAACCCGTTTTTTGAATGGGTTATTTTTTTCCTTACTGTTAATGGGATGCAATCCCTATCTTACGAGAAGTATTAACCATATTTCAAAAGAAGATAAAGAAGATACCATCTACGTTGAATATCCAATTGTTGAAGCCAGAAGGGCGCCAGATAGAAAATCATTTTATTCCGACAATGATGCCCTGCAGCCAGCTGAAGAATTGACCAAGAAAGCGTTACACCAGTTGCTGGACAGCAGGTTGCCTTTAAAGTATAAAGAAGCCAACAATATAAATTCTTTAGAAGTAAAAAAAATGGTGGATAGTGTTCTGGACAAATTCTTAGCAACAAAGTATGCTCATTTTAGGGTTGATCAAAAATCAGTGCCTCGTGAAGCAAATCTTATTTTGATATCTTATCTGATTTGGACTAGAAGCACTCCTGAGTTTGAATCAGATCAGTGTGGGCTAGATGGGAAAATTTATATGCTTCAGAGGTATTGTACCTGGACAAGAGCCCAGGCGTATTTATTTTTAATAGATGGGAAAAGTAGAGAAGTGGTTTATTTTAAATACAATCAGTGGGATACAGGAAATATTTATCTGCCTTTTGAGAAAAGAGTCACCCGCTCATTTAAAAGATGTTCTCAAGCGTTGCTTCGAAAAATTGGGTAAGATCTGAAACTAGCGCAAGTCTTCAGGCCCCAACTGGCGCAAGCGTCACGCTTGTGTCCTAGATGACAGAGTTGAAGTAATGTAATAGACGTAATTGATGAATGACGATTAGTGTTGATTAGAAT
>JAYVPS010000109.1:0-27598 GCA_043757225.1 Cytophagales bacterium
AAAAATTAGTTTTCCTAGTATACTTTCTGCGGTTTCACTTAGTGTATAATACCCTGATCCATCGCGTGACCAACAAATTGCTTCGCCTTGAGGCTCTTGCTCGTAAGCCACTTCAATTGGCTTAGTAATGAGCAATTGCGGGAGAGGTAACCCTTGATTGTTTTTCCAATAGTAAATTTTTTCATAATCCTTTATCAAAACTTCCTTGCCATCAGGAGTAATACTGCCTGCTACAATTTTGGTAAAAGGAATTACAGCTACTTTATCGGCAGTCATTAAATCCTTTGAAAAAGGATAACGGATCTTATATACTCGAACAGAGTCTTCACGTTTAGAGACTAAATACAAGTCATTAGATTGTGGGTCAATCATAATTGTTTCGGAATCACGAATGCCATCAGGAAGTGCTATTCGTAAGGTGTCATAATTCGTTATGATAACTTCATTCTTATCAGCTAATGTGGGTTCTTCAAATCGATAGATCAATTTAGTTTTATACTGTTGCAAATTATCACCAATATCAGCGACATAAACATAATTCTTGCCATTGATCGGGCCTGCACCAATAGCGATGTCTTCAAAGTCACGGTTATTGATGTCGTTGAGCTTGCATACTAATTTTATTTGTGCTTTCTGATCTATCAAAAAAACTTCAGCCGGATTGCCGCTGTCATTAAGAGTCCAGAGGTGCATGGGATTAGCAATGCTTTCCACTAAGCCGGAGGCTTCCTCTAATCGATTTGAAACTTCACCAAGGCTTTTTCCGTCAGAGAAAAGATGGCTGGAGGTTTTAATCTTTGAATTACAACTAATTTCTAAGAATAGAAAAAAAAAGACAATAGCCTGAAAAAAAACTCTCATTATTTTACTAGTTCAATAGCTAAAATTTTATCCCCTACTTGAACAGAATGAACAACGTCCATTCCATTTTTTACTTCTGCAAAGATTGTATATCGACCATCTAAGTGCGGAGTTGGAGAGTGTGTAATAAACCATTGCGTTCCCTCTGTATCTTTTCCTGCCGATGCCATTCCTACCGATCCTTCTTTGTATGACCTCACGGAAAACTCAGAACGAATTGAAAAATCTTCACTTCCAAAACCATCACCACGATTGCACCCTCCCTGAATCACAAAATTTGAAACAACTCGATGGAAGTATTTCTCATTGAAATATTTTTTATTTACCAACTCGATGAAATTAGCTACCGAGCCAGGAGCTTCTTCCACTAAGAGTTGTAGAAGGATATCTCCTTTTACTGTTTTTATTTTTACTGATTGATCTTTGGGAATCGTTTTTAGCAGCGCCCAATTGATAGGATGATTAAATGTGTTCTTAAGGGCTGCGGGTTCGGACTTTCCTTCAAAATAGGCAATGACTTCTTCTAACGGCTGCAATGCTTCAATATCTTTCGGAAGTGATAGTTTTGCCTTTGTTTCTTTGAGAAATGTAAAATCTTTGATTAATTCTTTATAACCGAGAGATGGATTCTTCAAAGCAGAAGCAACAATACCGATTACACCTGGATCGCCTTGAAGAATGGCTGTTTTATAGGCGGAAGTAAACTCGGCTTGCATCGTAGGCAGGTACGATTTGCCTTGGTTCATGGTGCTTAGCGCTTGTGCGGCTGAAGATTTAATCACAAATGCACCTGAACCCAATAAAATATTTTCAACAAACTTAAATGAATTAACGGAAGCAGATAAAGTATTGAGCAAGGCAGCCTTTTGATAATCATTTTGTGAAGTTGTATATAGTTGTTGTATTTCTTTTTCTAATTCTTCGGATGGAGAAAATGCAAGGACTATTTTATAAAGATTACTTTGGATTCTCCAATTTTTTGCTGCTCGGGCATTCAATAAAAGCAGGTCTTTCAATTCCGCAGAAGGCTTCAGCACCTCCGATGCTGCGATACCAACACTTTCATTTTGATCGTTCAAAGAATTTATAAGGCCATTCAAAGCGCGCTGACTTCTGAAATTGCCCAGCGCCCTAACCGCATTAACTCTAACTCGATAATCTTTTTCATTAGCTAAGATTTTCAAAATAGGGCCAATGGCTTTGGCAGAATCTATTTTTCTAAGAGCGTTGGCTGAAGCCATTCTGATAAAGACATTCTTGTCTTCTTTAGCGCTTGTGATTAGCACGTTGCTTATACCATCAACTTCAACTTTTTGAGCCCGGTTAAAAAAATGAGCGGCTGCCAGTCGAGCCCGATAGGGATACGATGGGTTCAAAAACTCTACCTGCCTAACAACGCAGACTGAGTCCGCCAATCCGCGTAAGCCAATATGATAGAGCCCCAAGGCCTGACCAATTTGCGACAGAGAATCAGTTCCTTTGTAGTTTCGCAAAACAGGGAAATCATTTTTACCAATCGTCTTACCGAGCGCTCTCAACACTTCACAAACTACAGTTTTATCTTTGTCTTCAAGTGCCGGTATCAACGCATTAACAGAGGCTATTCCATCGGTTTGGCCGAGAGCAAATGCGGCTGCTTTTCGAGCTTCCATAATGGGGTCTTCTAACAACATAGTACCCAATTGAGGTGAAGCGGTAGAATCTTGAACTGAGGCCAACGCAAAAGCGGCTTCGGTGCGATAAGTAGGATTTCGATCTAATAGAAACAAAATTAAACTATCGGTTTGCCGATGGTCTTGTAAGTCGGCAATTTTTAGAATAATGGGATCTGAAAACTTATTTGGTTTTTGGGAGCAGCCAATAGTTAGCAAAGTTGTAAGTAGGAAAATAAAAAATCGCATGAGTTTAGAGACAACTGTAAATTCAACAAATTTGTTTAAGACATTACTTGGAAAATGATAAAGGCAAAGAGGTAAGCAAGGCCGGTCATGTAGGCTAATTGCATCAATGGCCATTTCCAACTTTTTGTTTCGCGCTTCACAATGGCCAGCGTGCTGGCGCACTGCATTGCGAATGTATAAAACACGAGCAGTGACATGCCCACGGCAGGCGTATAACGCGGACCACCAGTATCAGGGTTGATTTCGTGCTTTAGTCGTTCCTTAATCGTTGGTTGATCTTGTGAGCTGCCAATACTATAAATGGTAGCGATGGTGCCAACAAAGACTTCGCGAGCAGCAAAAGAAGTGAAGAGGGCAATTCCGATCTTCCAATCATAACCCAGTGGCTTGATTAATGGCTCGATAGTTTTCCCCAACTTTCCCGCATAGGAGTGTTCCAATTTGTAAGCAGCAATTCGATCTTGAATTTGAGTTTCCGTCAAACTCAATTGCTCGCCCTCGGCTCGCATTAACTTTTTAGCAGCATTCATTTCATCTGTAGGACCATAGCTTGCCAGTACCCACAAAATAACAGAGACGGCTAATATTACTTTACCTGCCTCAAATACGAATGCTTTCGTTTTCTCTATGATGGTGTAACCAACGTTACTCCACCTAGGCATTCTATAGGTGGGTAATTCCATCATTAGAAAACTTCGTTCAGTAGTCTTTATGATGAACTTCATAGCTAAAGCAGAAAGGAGAGCAGCTAAAAATCCCAGCAGGTACAATCCCATCAACACGAGACCTTGGTAATTGAAAAAACCAAAAAGTTTTGTGTCAGGGATGATGAGCGCTACTAAAATTGCAAAGACCGGCAAACGAGCTGAGCAGCTCATGAATGGAGTTACAAAAATAGTGATGAGCCTATCCTTCCAATTGTCGATTGTTCGCGTGGCCATGATAGCCGGAATAGCACAGGCCAACCCTGACATTAGTGGCACAACACTTTTTCCATTCAGTCCGAACTTTCGCATGATTTTATCCATCATAAAAACAACACGTGCCATGTAGCCGGTTTCTTCTAAAATAGAAATGAATGCAAACAGAATAGCAATTTGTGGTATGAAAATAACGATGCCGCCAATGCCGGGAACAATGCCTTGCGAAATTAGTTCGAAGAGAGGTCCTTCAGGCAATTGGTGAGCCAGCCAATTGCTCAATCCTGCGAAAGATTTGTCAATAAAATCCATGGGGATTTGCGCCCACGCGAAAATGGCTTGAAAGATAAGGAAGAGGACAGCAAAGAATATTACGTAACCCCAAACCTTGTGTGTCAAAGCACGGTCTATGCCATAGGAGACTTTTTTCCATTCACGACTGGATTTTTTTAAGATCGCAGTATTCAATAATTCCTGAATGAATCCATATCGTAGAATGGTTTCAGCGCCTTGGTACTTGTGTGGAAAAAAGTGATATTCTTTAGCCGTAGCTTTTATAAAATCACGATCATTCGGCTGAAGAAAAACAAGACTATCCGTTTGTTGTAAAAACTGGTAAGCTTCGTAGTGCGAAGATAAGTTGAAATGGTTTTTTATTTTTTCTATTACTGCTTTGATCTCGTCTTCAATTTGAAAAACAGATTTTGATGAAGCTTTGAGCGGTGAGGCCATCAACCTTTTTAATTCAAACGTGCCATGTCCTTTTCGAGCATTGATCATCAGCACCGGCATATCCAGCAACACGGAGAGCTTTTTTACATCGATGCTCTGCCCGGACTTTGCCGCAAGATCCATCATGTTCAACGCAAGGATGGTTGGCACCTTCAAGTCAATCAGCTGCGTGAGCAAGAGTAAACAATTTTTTAAATTCGTTGCATCAGCAATCAAGACTACCTTGTCAGGATAAAGTTTATTCTTTCGATCGACAAAAATCTCAGTAACAATCTTTTCGTCAAGCGTACGGGGGTAGAGGCTGTAGATTCCCGGAAGGTCAATGATCTCGCCTTGCGTGTCATTAGCAAATTGGCAAAAACCAATTCGCTTATCTACAGTAACACCCGGAAAGTTTCCTATTTTTTGGTTGAGCCCTGTTAGTTGGTTGAATAAGGAAGATTTACCAGAGTTTGGCTTCCCTACCAATGCAATTTTTATTCTATTTCCTCTTGCCATTAATTAATGATGGTAATGGCGGAAGCTTCTTCCAGCCGGAGTAACAGATCGTAATCAGAAACAGTGACACAAACCGGGTCCCCAAAAGGAGCAGTGAAATTGAAGCGAATGGCGGTACCTGGCAGAAAGCCCATTTCTAGAAGCTTTACCTCAATTTGCTCATCAATAAAGCCGTCAATAACTGCGGTTTCTCCAGGCTCCATTTCAGCAACACTTTTGGCCATCCTTATTTAGACTGATTTTAAACTGTGCGAATATAAAGGGCAAAATTGTCTTAAACAATGAGAGAAATCAGGATTCGAGAGTATTCTGATTGTAGAACCATAATTATTTAAAATCATTCTGGCCTATACTTCGAGCCCTTAAAAATTTGTTGGGCGTCATTCATTTTCATTACTGATGGAAGGGAAGTTTTTGGATTCTTCGCGGCATATCCATTTACTATTTGCCAGCCTACCCATGTGCCAATTCTTCCAGGGCATTGATCACCAACTTCAATTGTATTGGGGCGTTCGGAAATATACTTTTTCTTAATTTCCTGGCTGGTGTTAAAGAACACTTCATCTTGCACCAACCTTTTCCAAATCATGTCTTGATTAGATTTAGCTCCGGCCATTTCTTCAGCAGTGTAGCCGATGAATACACTATCGGCCACGCAAGGCAGCATGTGCTTGGCAAAATAATAAGCCTTACCGTATGAAATCATATCAGCCAATGCTGACTTATCGTTGTCATTAACAGCATTGATTCTATCATCAATACCATATAGAAGCATTGCTGAGGGGACAACAAAATCTTTTGTGTACCTGCGTAACATATACCCATACATATTGGGGCGGTACTTGGCACTCTTTCCCAAAAAATAATCAAGACCAACAATAAGCAGGGTATCGCTTACAAACAAATCACTTTCCAGGCCTGTAATTACGGTCTCTATTTTTGGAGGCTGAAAATCCGGATAATAGTATTTAATATTTGTGAAGGCTGTTGCAAATTCTTTTTTAAGCTCTGAGCCATCACCAAAAATTCTTTTGGTGTCCATTAAAATAGTGTCGAATGAAGGATGGCTAAAGCGATGGTACAATTCATTAATGAAAACAGAATCATTTGGATAACCGGAATGATTGAAGAAAACATCACGCATAGCGATGTGGCGCGTAAAGAAATTAGCCAATTGTTGCTTTGATCGGAAGGACGTAATAGAATCTTCTAGTGATTCAACTTTCAAATCAATTTTAATAGAAGAAGTTTCGGGAACAAAAGCGCATTCTGTCTCAGGGTTGCAACGAGAAAGCAAAACCAAAGCAAAAAGGAGTAAAAGAAGTTTATGCATAGAAATATTTTGAGCGAAGATGGTTGAATTTTAATGAAACTTAAACTGATTTGTATTCCTTATTTTTGTCTAAAATAAAATCACTTGCAATCTACTCTCAAACACATCGCCATTGCCGGAAATATTGGTTCAGGTAAAACCACGTTGGCCGAAAAACTCTCGAAACATTATGGCTGGTTGCCACTCTACGAATCAGTCGACCGCAATCCGTACTTGCGTGACTTTTACGAAGACATGACGCGCTGGGCTTTTCACCTTCAAATCTATTTTCTTAACAGTCGGTTTAATCAAGTGCGTGAGATCCGTGAAAGCGAGAAAACGATTATACAAGACAGAACGATATACGAAGATGCCCATATTTTTGCTGCCAACCTTCATAAGAGTGGTCATCTTAATGAGCGCGACTATCAGAGCTATCTCGAGCTGTTTAATTCTATGACGAGCTTTGTCAAACCCCCAGATTTGCTGATCTATCTTAAAGCAGACATCCCTAAATTAGTGCAGCAGATTCAAAAACGAAACCGTGATTTCGAATTCAACATTAAGCTAGACTACTTAAAGACATTGAATGAACATTACGAGAACTGGATTGGCAGTTATCAACACGGCAAGCTTTTGATTGTGGATGTAAACGAACTGGACTTTGTAAAAAGCATCGAAGACTTTGCGATGATTATTGGCAGAATCGAATTTGAGTTGAATAATCTTTTTAGTTAGAAGTTAATTACGGGCTGTGATATTAACGGCTGATAACAACGATTACCTTAATGATTCTTCACATATCCTTCCCACTTCTCCAGCACTTCTTTAAAATCGCTTGGTAATTCCGAATCAAAACGAAGAAATTCTTTTGTGACGGGATGAACAAACCCAATCGTTTTAGCGTGTAGCGCCTGACGCGGAATAATTTTAAAGCAATTGTCAACAAACTGCTTGTATTTTGAGAACACCGTGCCTTTCAACACATCATTGCCTCCATAAGTAGCATCGTTGAACAACGTGTGACCAATGTATTTTAAGTGCGCCCGAATTTGGTGCGTCCGACCCGTCTCCAACTTACATTCAAGCAAAGAAACGTATCGCAGATCAGTTAAAACTTTGTAATGGGTAATGGCATTACGCCCAAAGTCTCCAGTTGGAAAAGCGACTGTTATCCTTCTATCTTTTAAGCTGCGGCCAACATTAACATGAATGGTGCCTTGTGGCGGATCAGGCAGGCCCCAAACAATGGCATTGTATGTTCGTTCAATGGAGTGATCAAAGAATTGTTTTGCCAACGATGTCATGGCTATTTCAGTTTTGGCAATAACCAAAAGCCCAGAAGTATCTTTATCGATTCGATGCACCAGGCCCGGGCGGCCATCGTTACCTTTCATCTCAGGCAAATTTTTAAAATGGAAAGTAAGCGCATTGACCAACGTGCCACTCCAGTTTTGGTAAGCAGGGTGTACCACCATGCCGGCCGCTTTGTTCACCACTAATAAGTGCTCGTCTTCAAATACAATGTTGAGTGGAATGTTCTCCGGTTTTACATCGGTATCACGAGGAGGTTCTGGCAGGGAGACAGTCACTACATCATTGGGGTGAACCTTATGACTCGGCTTGATAGACAGATCATTGACTTTCACAAACCCATCGCGAATACCATTTTGAATCTTATTGCGGGTAACGTTGGGCAAACGAGCCATCAAAAACTTATCGATGCGCAGCAAGCTTTGACCGGCATCGGCTACAATACGGTGGTGTTCGAAGAGTCCGTCTTCGTTGTCTTCAGTCAAATCTTCTACCTCTAATTCTTCTTCATTCATAAGTTAGGCAAAAGTAGAAAACAAAGATTGAAACTTCGGGTATAGTTTTAATTAATGGCCGCTTTCACCTTTAGGGTATCGGTTGGCAATGCAGGCACTTGATACCCGCCTATTTCGATTTTGACTTGAGGGAGGCTTTTTTGGAGAAATTCTAAATCTGATAATTTTACTTGGGTTTGATACAAGTACAGTATTCGTAAATCTTTCAAGGCCATAAGTGGTTTTAGTGAGTTGACAGTAACTTGTGTATTAGCAAGATTTAGAGATTGAAGATGGCTTAATGATTTCAGAAACAATAACCCTTCACCAGTAAAAGCACTATTATCTAAAGTTAGTTTTGTAAGTTGAGTAAGCTCTGATAAAGATTTCAAGTTATCATCTTTAATAGAAGTGTTGCCAGCCTTTAGCCAGACAATTTGTTTCTTTAAGTCCTTTAAAATCAACAGGGCGGAATCTAAATTGTGAGTATTGATTAAATTAACACACAAGTAGTTGCTGTTTTGCGCTACTGGCAAAACTGTCACTTCCAACCTTTTCAGTTGTTGTATTGTTTCTTTATTGGCTTCTGCTACAGTTTCAACGGGTACCTCGGGTGTTGATGTGACCTGAATCTTTACGATCGATTGAAATTCTTCAACTTGGCCTAATTTGGTAACTGTTTTTTCAAAGTCTGCTCCATTAACAATCCACAGTTTCAAAATTTCTATTTCCGTTGAAGTCAGTTGACTTTTCTCTTTGGGGGGCATGTGATCTTTTTCATCCAATGGCAAGAGCAGTCGGAGGATTATTTCGCTTTCGTCTACTTTGTTGGCAACCAGCACAACCCCGTGTTTGCCGCCCTTCAATAAACTTTCTTTATCATCCAATCGCAGCTTTCCTTTTTGCTTGGCAGTGCTATGGCAGGTATAGCATCTTTGACTCAAGATTGGTTTCACCAAGTCTTCATACAATTTCGCTTCCGCTAAATTGATTTTTGAAAAATCGGTTGTTGTTTCTTTTGCAGATATGCTTTCTGTCAAATAATCTTCTCCATGCGTAAGCGAACCACCCAAGTGCCCTGTAATATTGATCAGTATGAAAACAAAAACCGAAATCGTTTTTCTGAAAAGTAAGCTGATAGCTTTTTGATGAGCCCACCAATAGCCAAAAGAAATAACCATCAACGCAACACCCATCCATTGATGCCAACTTACTGCGGAAGTATCGTATTCACCACTTTGCGAAAGCAAATAGCCGGTAACGCACGAGAAAAGTGCGGCCGCTGCACCGATTAAAAGTATAATGGGAATGGAAGGTTGAAGGTTTTTGAATTTTGGATGGAGTGACAGCCACTCGAAAAAAACACCTAGCAACAAAATTCCGATGGGCAAATGAACGAATAGTGGATGAAACCTGCCTACCAACTCTACTACATTCATGCAGAATATCTTTTGCGCAGCACTTCCATCATGTACACGTTAATTTCCCATTGGTTGGCAACGGGCTGTTGTGTGTAGGGTAATGCTTGCATGTAATGAGGCGGGCCAAACTCCGTGAGAAAAGTAATTCGCTTGCCTTCCTTTTTCTTTTGCTCTACGACTTTATCCCACCATGCAAAATGCGTTTTAACGGCATGATCCCACTCGGGAGCGCGAGGGTCATTTACCTGTGGCCCTTCGGGGTGGCCAATGCGGGCATGGATATGATCTGTTCTCTCGAGAGCCATTGCCACGGTTTCTTCTTGCCCTTCTAAAAAAGATTCATGCACGTTGCACCAATGCGAAATATCCAACGTCAATCTAAGCGAAGGAATTTTATCCAAAAATTGTCTCGAAATATTGGCGGCAAACAAAATTCTACCTCGATGGGTTTCATGATAAATAGGAACGCCACTATCATTTGAAGCCTTGGTGGCAAAATCAATAAACTGTCGATTCTGTTCAAACGAAAAAAAATCTTTTCCTGAATGGCAATTAATATAAACAGGATTGGCTTTGACTGCAGCTATCAGGTTTTCTTGAAACTGGGTGAAGTGCTTCGAAAAGGAAAGCTCCCCACTCCCCACCAAAAAACCAACCTTCAATTGATTTTTTTCCAACGCTTCCATCAATTCCTTCCGTTCTTTTTCAGCTGTTGGCCACCAGGTTTCTAACCCATCGTAGCCAGCTTGCTTAAGCTTAGAACATAATTCCGATACAGTGCCATTGAAGCCCCAATTGGTACCAAAGACCAGCATGGAATAGCCTTGAGCGGAGTTGGTTTTCATAGGTGTTGCAAATGAGTTTAATGGATTAACTAAAAGACTTGCACTGGCCAGTGCTGTGGATTGAATAAATTGTCTGCGGTTGTAAGGCATGGGTTATCATTTTGAGAGTGTATTAATTAGTCTAATAAAACAAATTCCAATCGAAGGACTAGCTTTTAAGCAATCACATCATGAATTACTTTCCCATGCACATCCGTCAATCGGAAAGGTCTTCCTTGAAATTGATACGTAAACCTTTCATGATCGAAGCCCAATTGATTCAAAATGGTAGCTTGAACATCGTGAGGAGTTACTTTTCCGCTGATGGCGGAATAGCCAATCTCATCTGTCTCGCCAAAAGTAAACCCTTTTTTTATTCCACCGCCAGCCATCCAAATCGTAAATGCCTCGGTGTGGTGATCACGACCTTTGAAAGGATTTTTTTTGCCTTCTCGATT
Source organism: Cytophagales bacterium (assembly GCA_043757225.1). Taxonomy (GTDB): domain Bacteria; phylum Bacteroidota; class Bacteroidia; order Cytophagales; family Cyclobacteriaceae; genus ELB16-189. The sequence goes on from JAYVPS010000109.1 coordinate 10,736, forward strand.
TTCTTGCATGGGTGTGCGACCGAATTCTCCACCCCACACCACTAACGTTTCATCCAACAAGCCGCGTTGTTTCAAATCGAGGATCAAGGCAGTCATTGGTTTGTCAACAGATCGGCACTTGTTGATGTGACCAATATCAATAGCTAAATCCGCTTCTGTTCCATGGCTGTCCCAGCCCCAATCAAAAATCTGAACGAAGCGAACACCCTTCTCTACTAATTTTCGCGCAAGCAAAATGTTATTGGCTAGCGAAGTCTTGCCGGGGTGTGTGCCGTACATTTCGTGGATGTACGCTGGCTCATCACTGATGTTCATCACCTCCGGCACAGAGACTTGCATTTTAAATGCCATCTCATATTGTTGAATGCGCGACAGTATTTCAGGGTCACCTGATTCTTTATAATGAAGATGATTGACTTCGTTGATCGCATCGATGGATGCTTTCCTCAAATTGCGATCAATACCTTCCGGATCTTTTAAAAATAAAACAGGCTCCCCTTCCGATCGGCATTGTACCCCTTGATAAACGGAGGGCAAAAACCCACTTCCCCAAACGCTCTTTCCTGCATCAGGGTTTTTGCCACCCGAAGTAAGAACTACAAAACCAGGTAGATTTTGATTTTCACTTCCGAGACCATATGTAACCCACGCACCCATGCTTGGCCTTCCGAGACGTGGGCCTCCAGTGTGCATTAATAATTGTGCCGGGCCATGATTGAATTGATCCGTTTGTACAGCTTTCAAAATAGAAACCTCGTCCACAACAGAAGAGAAGTGTGGAAGGTGTTCAGATAGCCACGTTCTCGATTCACCATACTGTTTAAAGGTAGCCTGTGGTCCTAACATTTTTGGCACACCGCGGATGAAGGCGAATTTTTTTCCTTCCAACAACGACTGAGGACAATCTTGCCCATCTAATTTGGCGAGTGCTGGTTTGTAATCAAATAACTCTAATTGTGATGGAGCCCCTGCCATCTGTAAATAGATTACAGACTTAGCTTTAGGAGCAAAGTGAGGAGCTTTGGCAGCGAGTGCATTTGCTGAAAGCAAAGGATTGTTACTATCATTTTTTGAAAACGGGTTACAACTCCCAAACAACGAGCCCAATGCCAACGCACCCATTCCGCTACCGCACTGCGATAGAAAATGCCTGCGTGTGATGTTCTCGAGATTTTGTTTCGCGATACTTTTATGAATAAACTCTTCGTAGTTTTTCATTTAATTTCTTGTAACAAACTCATCCAAATTTAAAATAGCATTTGCGACTAAACTCAACGCTTTCACCTGTGGCAAATCTTCTTCAGCTTTCTTTTTGTTGCTCACTAAAATATTTTTCTTGCTTTGAAATTCTGTCATGGCCGTGAGATAGAGTTTTTGAAGTACCGCTAATTTTTCTTTGGAAATTTTCAGCCCTGTGGCTTGCTCATATCCAATTGAAATTTGTTCTTCCACCTTAGTCTTCGTCATCATGTTGATAGCCATTTGATGAGAGGCTTCTACATAAACAGAATCATTAAGTGTGACTAACGCTTGCAATGGTGTATTGGTGCGAATTCGTCTTGCTGTGCAAAATTCCCGCGTTGCCCCATCAAACGTAATCATGGATGGATAGGGAGCTGAACGTTTCCAATAAGTATACATCGCCCTCCGATATTGATCTTCGCCTTCGCTCTTTTTCCACATTTTTCCATTCCAAGGAGAAAGCCAAATCCCATTGGGTTGATATGGCATCACACTTGGTCCATACATTTTGTTGCTCAACAAACCACTCACTGCTAATGCCTGATCACGTACTTGCTCCGCGGATAAGCGAATGCGAGAAGCGCGCGCATAAAATTTATTGAAAGGATCTTTTTCTAAACTCTCGGGGTCAACGTTAGATGTTTGTCGATAGGTGGACGACATCACCATTTCTTTAATTAATCTTTTCAAACTCCAATTATAATCGTTCATTAATTTCCAGGAGAGATGATCGAGCAATTCTCGATGGGTAGGAGGTATGCCTTGCGTGCCTAAATCTTCTAATGTTTCTGCTAGCCCGTTGCCAAAGAGTTGTTCCCATATTCGGTTTACAATAGCCCTCGCTACTAAGGGATTGTCTTTGCTCGTCATCCACATTGTTAACCCCAATCTATTTTTTGGAGCGTTTTCCGGAAATGGATTTAAAGATTGAGGGGTGGTGGGCTCAACTGTATCACCTTTCACCAACCAATTGCCTCTTACAAAAACAGTTGACCTCCTATGTAAGGAAGGAGTATTTTCCATCATCACCGGGGTGGTTGGTGTCTCTTTGATGAGTAAGTTCCAAAAAGAAGGTTGACTTTGTGGGGCAAGCGATTTTGTAAAATGAAACCAATCAAATAGCATTGCGCTCTCTTCTGGTTTCTTTAAGCTAGGATTGGTATAGGTAAAATATAAATCATGGATACCACTTACGGGCTCAAAATCAAAAGAAGTAATTGTCCACTTTTTTGTTTTTGCTTTTACTAAAATGATTTTTAAAATTTTCCCTTGTGGATGATCTAGATGAATTGTCCACGTACCGCCCTCTTTCCAATTTTGATAGCGATAGATCAATTGGTTTGCCCCGCTCAAGTCAACATTCTGTAATCGACACAAGGCATTGTTTCTAAACACTAACCATTTGGTATCGTTTAGTTCGCTGTTGATAAATTGATCGGCTTGTAAGGAATTGATAGAAGGCTGCCACGTTTTTACAAACGTAAATACTTCTTTTGCTTTTTCTTTTGAATCACTACTCTCAATCCACCCAACTAGTTTTGCTAACTCGGAGCTATCTTTTTTCTCGAAGTGGCGCAGCAGCGGGTAATCGTCATACGTATCTTCATCTCGTGTGTCGTTAAAGAAAGCCATAAACTTGTAATACTCTTCGTGGCGAAACGGATCGTAGGGATGACTGTGGCATTGCACACAAGCAAACGTGGTTCCCATCATGGCTTCCCACGTTGTGCTTACTCGATCTAAAACTGCAGAAGTACGAAACTCTTCATTCTCTGTTCCGCCTTCATCGTTGGTCATGGTGTTTCGATGAAAAGCAGTAGCCACATATTGTTCATCGGATGGGCTGGGCAATAAATCTCCGGCTAATTGTTCAGTAATAAATTGATCGTAAGGCATGTCACGGTTGAATGCTTTGATCAGCCAATCGCGGTAACGCCAAATGGAACGACTGTCATCACGTTCGTAGCCTTTGGTATCTGAGTATCGAGCGAGATCCATCCATGTAGCAGCCCATCGTTCACCAAAATGTGGAGAGGCCAACAACGAGTCCACCAATTTTTCGTACGTGTTAGAATTGCTACTATTCAAAAAAGTGTTGGCGTATTTTAGAGTTGGGGGAAGTCCTATCAAATCCAAGCTGGCTCTTCTTAAAAGGGTAGCCTTATCTGCTTCTGCGGAGGGTTTTAAATCTAGCTCTTCACACTTGTCAAAAATAAAATTGTCAATTTCGTTTTTTGCCCAAGAACTTGCAGCAGGAATCTTTTGTGGCTCAAGTTTGACATACGCCCAATGATTGCCCCATACGGCACCTTCTTTAATCCATTGAGTAAGAATATTTATTTCTTCTTTGGTAAGCGGCTCTTTTTTGTAAGGCATCCGTTCTTCGGGATCGTTGGAGTGAATACGTTTGACTAACTCACTATTTTCTGGATCGCCTGGAACAATTGCTTTCTTGCCAGATTCGGCAACCGCTAATGCTTCTTGCCGAAACAATAAACTAAAATTAGCTTCGCGTTTTACACCCCCATGGCAGGTGATGCATTTTTTGTTAAGAATCGGTTTGACTTGAGTATTATAATCGATTTTATCTTTTGGCCAAAGTAAATAGCCAGCAATAATCACTGCCAGTAGAACAAGACCGATTTTGATAATTTTAACCTTCATTGTGAATTACTAACGTTATGGGAGACTGGTGAATTAATCCTTCTTCTCTTTTAAGATATCGTTGATGATGCTATTGAAAACAGACATGATTAAACTAAACGCCAACGCCCACCAAAACCCATCAACCGAAAAACCAGACACGAAATGATCGACCAATAAAATAATAACTGCGTTGATTACCAAAAGAAATAGTCCGAGGGTAATTACGGTAATAGGAATGGTGAATAAAATTAAAAGTGGCTTAATAATTACGTTGGCAATGGATAAAACCAATGCAGTTAGCAACGCAGTTTGATAATTAGTAACGTCCACGCCAGGCAGCAGGTAAGCAGTGGCCAACACGGCCAACCCGTTAAGAAGAAATCGAAGAATTATGTTCATACTTTAAATTTGATTTTAATTTCGACTTTTAACTCAACTTTTCAAATCTTACCTTGGCCTTTCAAATGTACGCAATTGTTGATATTGAGACCACGGGAGGCTATGCCGATAACCATCGGATTACTGAAATTGCGATTTACCATTATGATGGATTTCAGATAACGGACAAGTTTCAAACCCTTATCAACCCTGGACGTAAGATTCCCTACTTCATTACAGGCCTCACGGGAATCACCTCTCAAATGGTGGAGAATGCTCCTGAATTTGAAGAAATGGCCGGGGAAGTTTTATCACGACTAAAAGATCGTGTGTTTGTAGCGCACAATGCTCATTTCGATTATAGCTTCATCAAAAAGGAATTTGAAATGGTAGGCTTGCCTTGGCAAAGCAAAAAACTTTGCACCGTTCGATTAGCTAGAAAAATTATTCCCGGATTGGAGTCTTATAGCTTAGGAAGGTTGGCAGAAAGCTTGGGAATAAAAATTCCGGACAGACATCGGGCCGGTGGAGATGCTCTTGCAACCGCCACGATTTTTGATATTTTGGTTAAGCAAGACAATGCAGGAGTGATAACGAAAGCACTAAAGAGAAATTCAGGAGAAACAATTTTACCCCCCAATCTAGCGAAAGAAGAATTTGAAAAGCTTCCCGCAAAGGCCGGAGTGTATTATTTTTTGGATGGACACGGAAAAGTGATTTATGTAGGCAAAGCGCTAAACATCAAAAGGAGAATTGCCGGTCATTTTACCGGTGAGGCACGCGAGTGGAATAGATCAAACATTCGAAACGAAATCCATCATATTACTTATGAACTTACAGGAAGCGAATTGATCGCTTTGATTTTAGAATCACAAGAAATAAGAAGATTGTGGCCCAAATATAATCTGGCTCAGAAATACAAAGTGGAAGAGTGGGGAATTTATGATTATGAAGATCGTAGCGGCAATTTACGCTTTTGTGTAAACGTAGTGAGCAAAGGAGCGAAGCCTTTGATAACCTTTAGCTCTAAAGGCGATGCATGGAATTTTATGTGGGAGAAAGTAAAAATGTTTGATCTTTGTCCGAAGCTGAGCGGGCTTCAGTTAGCAAAAGGGTTGTGTTTTAGTTTTCAGTCAGGCGCATGCAAAGGGGCTTGTCAGGGGGTTGAATCAGCAAAAAAATATAACAAGCGAACGCAAAAAGCAATTGACTCGTTCTTTGAAGTGGGAGAGTCAGTTGCCATCATTGGACAAGGAAGAAAGATGGAAGAAAAATCGCTCGTACTCATTGAAAATGGAAGTTATATCGGCTACGGATTTTTGCCAAAAGAAGAAACCATTGGTTCGTTGGATTCTGCCCGAAACTTTATCAAGACCGGCAAGGACAATCGCGTAGTGCAGAATTTGGTAAACTCTTATTTGCTTAACCCGAGAGGTGCGGAGGTGGTAGTGCTATAAGTTGATTGTTATAAATTTTTACTTCCGATAGTCGGCTATCACTCTACCAACTCCTTCACCATTTCCCAAACCAATTCAGATTCGTAGCCTTTACCGATTACAAAGCGAGCTATTTTATCGCGTTTCTTAAACAAGTTCATTTCAGCGGATTGCTCTACTCTCTTTTCAATGAGAACTTTTAATGTTTTTGAGTAGTCGGAAGATTCAATTTCTTTTAGCCCACTGGCAATACATCGTTTGGTAAGGCCTAAAAATTTCAATTCATTTTCAATTTTCAATTTGCCCCATTTCTTCATCCTAAATTTTCCTCCTGCAAAAGCTTTGGCAAAACGCTCTTCGTTTAAAAAACCATCGGAGATGAGTTGCGCGAGAATTTCATCTACTTCGTTAGTATAAAGGCCGTAATCGTAGAGTTTGTTTTTTACTTCTTTGTGCGAGCGTTCCTGATAGGCACAATAATGTTGAATTTTTGCACGCGCTACTTGTGGCGTTAGCTTGATTTTTTTTATCTCAGATCTTTCTATAAACATTTCTGTTAATCAATCAACAAAGAAAATCAACGCCACGGAAAAAGCAACTTGAAGCCTCTTTTATTCTTGCCCGAAATATCAATAAAGCCACGCGTGTCACGCAGGTTGCCTTGCACATCCCAATAATAATAAGTACCAAACTTTCCATTGTTATAGGATTGCGAAGTTACGTTGTTGATCCACATTGATTGAAATTGATTAGAACTGTTCGTTCCCGCCAAAGTTGTCAATGCGGGCGATTGGAATTTGTAAGTTCGTTGCTCGTCTGCTTTTAATCCAAGAGGTCGAAAATTAGAAGATTGAATGTTAGCGGGAATAGAAATCTCATATTTCTTCACAGTCACATTTGGCCTAAATTGTGAGAAGGCTTGAATTAAAATTAAAAACATCGCAGTTGACAACAGCAGTTTCATAGAAAATTTCTTATTGAAAGTACGCAATTAAAATGAAACTTGTATTTTAGCCCTACTCAAAGCTGCCTGAGAACTAAAAGGGGTAGAAGATTAAAAATTTCTTGGTTATGAAAGAGCTATTCCGTTGCCCGTGGTGTTTAGGGTTTGACCAATATGTAAAATACCACGATGAGGAGTGGGGCGTGCCTGTTCATGATGATCGTGTTCATTTTGAATTTTTGATTTTAGAAGGAGCACAAGCAGGACTTAGCTGGTCTACAATTTTAAAAAAACGGGAAGGCTATCGAAAAGTCTTTGCTGACTTCGACCCCACCAAAGTAGCTCGATTTACAGAACCGAAACTGGAGAAAATTTTATTAAACCCAAGTATCGTGCGGAACCGTTTGAAAGTATTTGCAGCCGTAAACAATGCTAAGCGTTTTCTGGAAGTGCAGAAGGAATTTGAAAGTTTTGATAGCTATATCTGGAATTTTGTGGGCAATAAAACCATTGTTAATAAAAGAAAAACATTGAAAGAAGTGCCCGCGACCACTAAAGAATCAGATGCACTTAGCAAGGACTTGATTAGTCGAGGGTTTAAATTTGTTGGCAGCACGGTGATCTATGCACATATGCAAGCCTGCGGACTAGTGAATGATCATTTGGTTGAATGCTGGAAGTATAAGGATAAATAATCTACTTCAACTTCACAGCTACCCACATATATCCCGAGATAGACATTTCACTATAGTTTCTTCCATACCCTGTTTGACCAAAGCCACGCTGCCCGGGTTGCCCCTGTTGTTGAGGGTTTTGCGGAGTGCTTTGCGTGGTAATTATTTGCTTGCCGGTTTCAATAGTGATCCCTAAAATCGGGGAGGTAGTTTTATCAATCTTAAAAGCTTTGAAGGGAATTTTAGCTTCGTACACATAGGCCGCCTCTGCGTTAGGTGAAATAAAGACCTGAATACCGTTTAGTAGTCCCAACCGACTCGATACAATACTCTGCTTTGCCAATCCCAGCAATTCTAATACCTCCACTTCGCTTAATAATAATCTTTTGTAAGCATCGCGCGAAGCGGCATCGGGCAATTCCACCGGTTTCATATTTTTTAGTTCACTTTCATCTTTGCCAACGGGATATTTCAATCCGAGCTTTCCTTTTTTCTTTCCGTCCAAGGCGAATTTAACGGAAAGCCCAAAGAGCGCAATTTTTCGCTGGGTGAGATCATCTGAAATTTTAAGCCGAATGTATAAGTTATCAGCATCGTTGCAGACCGAGTACAAAAATTTGCCGTCTGAGTCAACATTCCAATCGGAACTCCATTCGTTGGGATCGATTATGCCATCGATTACAGGGGGAGTAGTCATTTCACAACTTTCGCGCACGCCCTTTTGCGCGGCCACAGGTAAAAATGAAACAAAAAAGAAGAGGAGGAGGTGGTATTTCATGGGTGTCAATAAATATGGGTGCAAATCTACATTTTTCCTTTTATCGGATTGACAAAGTTTAAATTCAATATTTTAGTACCTTCACTCTCTCCAACGAAAATAGCTATGAAATTACTTTTGATATTATTACTTGCTGGTCTATTGACTTCGGCCTGCACCGATCGGCCCAAGACATTGGCTGAACTGAACCCTGCTGCGAATGGATTTGACTCCATTAACTCTGACCCCGCGGCTATTCAATTAGCCGATAGCATAATGTCAGCTATCGGTGGAAGGGAAAATTGGGATAAGACCCGATTCATATCCTGGAACTTCTTTGGAAGACGTGACTTGGTTTGGGATAAGTATACAGGTCGAGTGCGAATAGAATCACTAAAGGACAGCACTACGTATCTGGTGAACATTAACACAGGCGAGGGTCGGGCAAAAATTCATGGTACCGAGATTACCGAACCAGATTCTTTAAGGAAATTAATGACAAAGGCGAAAGGAATTTGGATCAATGATTCGTATTGGTTGGTCATGCCATTCAAATTAAAAGACTCTGGTGTTACCCTAAAATACTTGGGCGAAGATTCTTTACAGAATGAGCTGTACAATATTTTGGAGCTTAGGTTTAAAGAAGTGGGTATGACCCCTAATAACAAATACAAACTTTATGTTGGCATCCGCGATAGAATGATCAAACATTGGGCGTATTTTGACGATGCGAAAAGTAACACGGCCAATTTTATACGGCCATGGGACAATTACAAAAACTATACGGGCATTATGTTGTCGGCTGATCGGTCTGACAACGGAGGGCCAAAAAACGTGAAAGTGGAAACGGAAATGCCTGATAAAATATTTACTGAATTTTAAATTTACGACTATGCTCCTAAACCTAGAAAGCATCCCCCACTTTTATAAAAACTATGTTAAGCAAATTGAGGAAACAGATTTGATTCAGGCATTAAGAATCTCAGGTCATCGAATATTAGAAACTGTGCATTCTATGTCCGAAGCTAAATCGGATTTCCGATATGCAGAGGGTAAGTGGACTGTACGTGAATTGCTTTGTCACCTTATTGATGCCGAACGAATTTTTGCATACCGAGCATTACGCTTTTCGCGGAATGATAAAACCCCATTGGCAGGATTTGAAGAAAAGGATTATGCACCGCAGGCCAACGCATCGGGTCGAAGTTTAAAGAAAATAGCTGATGAAATGGCTCACTTGCGCATCTCCACCATTGATTTGTTTGAAGGCTTTACGCCCGAGATGCTCACCCGAAAAGGCACGGCCAACAACAATGAACTTTTGGTGATGGGATTGGGCTTTATCATTGCAGGTCATGAAACGCACCATCGTACTATTTTAGAGGAGCGCTATCTTGCTGAGAAGAAATGAGGCTTGGAGTCTGTATTTTTTTTGTTTTATTGATAGGCTCCTGCTCTCCAAAACGATTCGTTCACAAAAACCTGAAAGAGATAGAAACAACTTTACAGGATCATGTCGGTTTTGTATTGTTCGATCCGGAAACCAAAAGGAACTTGATCGATTTTAATGGCTCTCACTATTTTACACCGGCTTCCAACACTAAAATTTTTACATTCTACACTTCTCTAAAATTGCTGGGAGATTCCATCACTGCAATCAGGTACATTCAGCGTAATGACTCAATTATATTTTGGGGGTTAGGTGATCCTTCTTTTCTATATGATAAAGTATTTCAAAATCAGCGCACATTCGATTTTTTAAAAAACATTCCCGGAAAGCTTTTTTTTTCAACTTCAAATTTTCAAACAGAATCGCTGGGTGCAGGCTGGGCATGGGACGATTACCCCTACAGTTACTCGGCTGAACGCTCTCCCTTTCCGATGTTTGGCAACTTAGTCAAAATCAAAAAAAAGGATTCAATAGTAATGACCTCACCCACTTTTTTTACAGAACATTTGGTAAAAGCCACTGAAACACACCTCAATGAAGAAATAGTCCGCGATTTGGATTCCAATTTGTTGACTTACTACTCAGGAAAAAATCCCGCAAAAGAATGGAAAGTGCCTTTTCATTATAGTGCTGACTTAGTAGCTGATTTATTGACCGATACACTGAAGCGTCAGGTTGACGTAATTAATTTTTCGTTGCCAAAAAATGCATTGATGTTAAAGAGTTCTCCGATTGACAGTCTTTATAAGGTAATGATGGAAGACAGCGACAATTTTATTGCCGAGCAGTTGTTGCTTCAATGTGCTGCGGTGGTGAGCGATACACTGAAACCTGAAATCGCTATTCGTTATTCGCTTAAAAATTTATTGAATGACCTGCCAGACAAACCTCAATGGGTAGATGGCTCCGGGCTTTCGCGATATAATTTATTTACGCCCCGTACCGTTAATGCCTTGTGGGAAAAAATTTATGGACTCGTTCAACGTGAGCGGTTGTTTAGTTTGCTTGCGATAGGGGGAAAGAAGGGGACAATCAAAAATTGGTATCGATCAGATCCACCATTCATTTACGGTAAGACCGGCACGATAAGCAACAACCATTGTTTGAGTGGCTTTCTAATTACTAAGAAGGGAAAGACGCTAATCTTTTGTTGGATGAACAACAATTATGTTGATTCTACCGATGAAGTTCGAAGAAATATGGAGAAATTGCTGTTGGAGATTAGAGAGCGATTTTGATAGCGTATCTAAAATCGAATTCAAATCAAACAATGTTCAATGATTTAGTTGGCACATACTCTGCCAGATAAAAATCTATCTCCAAATAAAACGGCTCATTGGTTAGGTGAATGATCGCTCTGTTCATCACTTGTTGAACTACGTTATCATATGATTTTAAATCGACAGATGATTTTTTTAAATCCAATAATTTATTTTTAACGATCTCAATAAGTTGCTTAGTTGGCTTAACATCAAATTTGTAAACAAGATAGGTAGGCAGATCGCTTAAAAGCCGATTGATGATCAACTCGCGATGCTGCTTAAGAATTTCTTTTACCTGTAATAGCAAGGCATCCGGGTTGGTGTCGATAAGGGACTTTGAACCCAATAAGGCAGATTTTATAGTCTTCATTTTGTGGCTAGCAATAGTTGATCAATTTCTTGAAAGAAGGGGGCATTGTTTAATTTAGTGGTGGAGCGTTTTTTAATTTGCTCTACAATAGCGACATAATTTATTAAGTCAAGGTCGCGCTTTTGTAAGTCGAGCAATTTGTCTTTTATTTCTTCCAACTCAGTTTCATTTGCCAACGCGTGATATTTGATGGCCAGATAAGAGGGAATATCTTTAAGAAGTTTTGTAATGAGCGAATCACGGTGTTGGATCAGCACCTGCTTAACTTGAAAAAGTCTCGCGTTCTTATCTTTTGCGGTAATCAACCTTTGCCCTAATATGGGCGATTCAATGATCTTCATGGCCGTTTTATTTGAACAAGCCAAAGATCGTAAATACTAATTATTTTAGCTATTTTTATGCTAAACATTTTAGTATTAATTCGTAATTAGTTCAAAATCAACTTTATCCAATCTTTTGTAAAGTCGGCTAGCAGTGGTATCATATTCTGCTTCCCGGCCTTAAACGAATGGTCAGCTCCCTCAATTTTTAACAATTTAGCTGACGGAAGCTCAACTGTCACTTTTTCAATCAAAAACAATTGAGCGAGTTCATCGCGCGTGCCTTGCAAAAAAAGCATTGGAAGTTTTACAGTCTTCAAATGCTCTGCACGATCAATAGCAGGTTTGCCCGCAGGATGTAAAGGGAATCCAAAAAGAATAATGCCTTTGACAAAAGCCAGTGAGTGATTGGATAAATACTGCGAACTCATTCGGCAACCGAAAGATTTTCCGGAAACAAAAAGTGGGATGGTGGGGAAAAGTTCATGCGCTTTCTGAATTGCTGCTTCTACGGTTTTGTGTGCAATAGCTGGAACATCGGGGCGTTTTTTCTTTTGCTCCATGTATGGAAAGTTATATCGTAAGGTGCTAAGACCCACCTCCGCTAAAGCATCAGACAACTCAATCATAAAAGAATGATTCATGCCGGCTCCGGCACCATGTGCCAAAGTAATGATAGCGCGCGGATTATTGCTTGTAACTAATTCGGCTGACACAGAGCCAATGCTATCTGAGACCTTGATTTGAAATTGTTGTTTATCCATAGTGCAAAACAGAAGCAGTTTGTTTAGTCTTTATTTAGAGATTACTAGTCAAACACTTAAAGAGAAATCACACGAGTCTTCAAAATTGCCAATAACTTCGCTAAATACTCTCTGCAAAAAACACGCGCTTCACACGTTCACTAGTGTTGGTCAATATTTCGTAAGGAATAGTGCCAAGTCGAGTAGCCACTTCATTTATCGGTAGTTGATCACCAAAAATAATTACTTCATTGCCCTCGTGGGCTTCAATACCAGTGATGTCAATCATTGTCATATCCATGCATACATTGCCTACCACAGGTGCTTTCTTACCATTTACCAATACAACACCTCTTCCATTGCTGAAGCCACGGCTGAAGCCATCGGCATAACCGATGGCGATGGTTGCAAGCTTCATTTCCTTTAGGGCTTTGCCTTTTCTACCATACCCGATCGACTCGCCTTTTTTGATATTTCTGATTTGCGAAATAATAGTTTTTAAAGTTGCTACAGGCTGTAGCTGTTCAAAGAGCTCATCTGTTGGATTCACTCCGTAAAGTCCAATACCTAAACGCACCATATCCATTTGAAAATCTGCCAAGCGTAAAATACCTGGCGAGTTGAGAATATGACGGAGTGGTTTAACGTTCAATGAGCTTATTAAAATTTTATAGAATTTTTGATAACGTTCTAATTGCTTGTTGGAAAAATCATCATGTCCCGCCTCATCGGCTCCTGCAAGATGTGAGAACACCGAAGCTATTTTTATATTCGGTTGATTCCTAAGAATGGAGATAATCTGTGGTAATTCCGTTTCATCGAATCCCAAACGATGCATGCCTGTATCAACCTCAATATGGATTATTCCGGTTTCTCCATCCAGGAATTGCGCAAAGGCGTTAAGCATTTTTAGAGTGTAGATGGCCGGCTCGAGATTATGTGAAAGCAGTGACCGAAAATTTTCTTCTGCCGGGTTCATCACCATAATTGGCAATGAAATGTTATTCTTCCTTAGCTCAATGCCTTCATCAGAATACGCTACCCCCAAATAATCTACTTGATGATATTGTAACAGATTGGCTACTTCTTCACTGCCACTTCCATAGGCGAATGCTTTTACCATCGCCATTAACTTTACACCCGGTTTCAATTTCGATTTAAAAAAATTCAGGTTATGAACCATTTTGTTTAAATCGATTTCCATTACTGTGCCATGTATCTTTTTTTGAATTTGTTGAACAATCCGCTCAAAGCGAAAAGAACGCGCCCCTTTGATTAAGATTAGTTCGTTTTCAAAACTATCCAACTGAACGGATTTCAAAAAAGCCTCCGTGGTTTCAAAGAATTCCGATTTGGAATTCTGATCAAAATATTTTTGGTGGGAAGACAAGTTGGAGCCAATTCCAATAAAACGAGAAATATTACTTTGAGCAATAATGTCTGAAATACATTGAGCCAATTCATGCTCCGGCAACCCCGATTGCAAAATGTCTGAAAGAATAAGTGTTTTCTTTTTTTTCTGTTGGCCGCCCAAAAAATCCAGACTGATTCGTAAGCCTGCCAGGTCATTGTTGTAGGTATCGTCAATAACCTGACAATGATTAATGCCTTGCTTTAGTTCCAGCCTCATGGCCACAGATTTAAGTTGCAACAATCGTTCTTGAATCACTCGAGGTTGAAAGCCTAAATACAACATTATGGCTACACAATGAAAACAATTTTCGAGTGAGGCTTTGTCAGAAAACGGGAGTTGTAAAGTGAATATGTTTTGATTGTGGTCGATAACAACTTCTCGTCCCGATTGCTTAATTTTTATGGATGAAGGTTGATTTATTCCCCATGATATTGCAGGTACCCCACTTCGCTTAACGGCTTCGTGCACTTCTGTATGATCAGCACAATAAATCAAGCATTTCACATTTTTGAAAAGGAGGAGCTTCTCGTTTATTTTTTCCTGTAGATCAGAGAATCCTTCATCGTGGGCCGTACCAATGTTGGTGAAAACGCCAATGGTGGGTTGAATGATCTTCTCCAATTTCTCCATTTCATCCCGTTGCGAAATACCGGCTTCAAAAATTCCAAGTTGATGGTAAGGTTGCAATTGCCAAACTGATAACGGCACTCCAATTTGTGAATTATAACTGCCTGGATTTTTTACAATATTCTGATCCAGAGAAAGGAGCTGATTCAACCATTCTTTGATAATTGTTTTTCCGTTGCTCCCGGTAATTCCTATAACCGGGAGCGAGAAGGTTTTCCTGTGGTGGGTTGCAAGTTTTTGTAAGGCGTTCAAGGAAGAATCAACTGAAATAAAATTAGCCCCGTGGAATAACTTTAGATCAATCTCTTCTTCAATAATAAATTGTCGAACACCCATCGAATAAAGATCTCTCAAGTATTGGTGACCATTGTGGCGAATGCCCTTAATGGCAAAAAAGATAGAACCTTCAGAGGCGACTGCTTTACGACTATCGGTAAGCAATGTAACCACAGGTCTTTCTTTTGAAAGCTGAAGCAGTTTCCCGTTGGTAATTTTTTCTAATTGTGAGAATTGAATCATAAGAGTTAATACATCCTTGAGCCATTCGGCACTTTTTTATCGATGACAGTAAGCACCACAGAACCCTGTTCATCGGGAAATCCCGTAACCAACACCTCTGATATGAAATTGGCAATTTGTTTGGGAGGAAAATTGACCACACAGACCACTTGCCTGCCCACCAGTTCACTTTGCTGGTAACGCTGGGTAATTTGTGCGCTGGATTTTTTAACCCCCAATTCAGGACCTAAATCAACCCAAAGCTTGATTGCTGGCTTTTTTATCTCTTCAAATGGCTCTGTTTTAATAATAGTACCTGCCCGAAGGTCTATTTTAATGAAGTCATCCCATGTAATCATCAAAAAAAATTATATTTTGCATGCCCAAACCACTAATGTAGTAAAAGTAGTTATTGGGTTCGTTTCAAAGGTTGGTTATAATGAAGCAAAAATTTTCGGTCATCGCGGTTCTTATTTTAGCCTTTGCAGGATTGCTGGGCTATTCTGCGCAAGCACAAGAAAACCGAGAAGATCCAACGGAAGAAATTAAAGAACTTAATGCTACACACCCTGAACTAAATTTAGAAGAAGATAAGACGCTGATTTCTGAACCTGATCAAAAAGTGAACGGCCAACATCCTGCAGTATTAAAGGAAGCTCCGGCCTCAACATTGAAATCTTCTAAAATAAAAGCGGACGGAGTAAAACCTGTGGCGGAAAAAGAAGAGGACGATGCTCTCTCATTCAACTTCTTGTATTATATCATTCAAAAGTTTAAGATATCCGATATTGTTGATAATTAAGGTTCGCGTCTGTTCGTACCTTTTCTTCTTGCTCCATGTCATTAGCGGATTCACTCATTCAACTTAAGAAATTTTGTTTTGCTATCCATCCATTAAGTGAAGAAGAATGGGTTGATTTTTCATCTATTTGGCAAGAGGGAGACGCCAAACGCAAAACAATACTTACTGCCAAAGATGAAATTGAACAACATCTCTATTTTATTACAGAAGGGGTACAACGGGCTTATCACTTAACTCAAGATGGAAAAGAAGCAACGTTGGTTTTCACTTATCCTTTTTCTTTTTCGGGTGTAGCCGATTCTCTTTTAACGCAAACTCCTTCACGATATTTTTTTGAAACGCTTACTCAAAGTGAATTTATACGGACAAGCTATCAGCAGGTAAGTTTGTTGATGGACCATTACTGTAATTTTGAAAGGCTCATTCGAAAGGCAACTACCCATGCGCTCCTTGGTGCCTTGGAAAGGCAAATTGAACTACAAACCTTCTCGGCAGAGCAAAAATTCACGACACTACTTAATAGAAGCCCGCAGGTTTTGAGGTTGATACCCCACAAATACCTGGCCTCTTACCTTGGCATTGATGCTGCCACATTTAGTAAACTACTTTCAACCGTAAGGGTATAAATCTTTGTCTGAACAAAGATTTATGTTAATTAACCATCAGACCTTTGAGAAAAACATACCAAAGATGGGAACCCATAGAAAAGAACAATTACTAAAGAAATTAAAGCTCCAAGCAGAGACGATTTTGGAAAAAGCCATAGCAGATTGGCAGCTTATTCCCCACAGCAAGTTTTGCTTGAGACCGATGGAAGAAAGTTGGAGTGCCAATGAGTGCCTGCAGCACTTAAATAGCTATGGTCGCTACTATTTACCTGCGATGAAGAATGCTATGAATGGAAAAGAACGTAGTGATGTAGAAGAATTTTCATCAGGATGGTTAGGGAATTATTTTACGGAGTTGATGACACCCACTTTAAATGGAGAGATTTCCAAAATGAAATCACCCAAAAATCACTCGCCTAAATCAATCCTTGAAAGTTATTCAGTAATTGCAGAATTTATCGGGCAGCAAGAGCGGTTGTTGGAGCTTTTGCATCAGAGTAGTCAACTTGATTGGAGCGAGATCAGGGTGCCAATCTCTATCACCCCTTTTATCAAGTTAAAATTGGGCGATGTTTTTATGTTTTATGTTGCCCATATTATGCGACATGCACTCCAAGCAGAACGAGCCCTAAAAAATGCAGACCGGCACGACCTTAGCCTGAGTTGACTTATCATTTTGAAATTTATGGATGA
>JAYVPS010000110.1:0-7387 GCA_043757225.1 Cytophagales bacterium
CGCTAATCCCCAGCATCTCTCCTATTTCTTTATGACTGTAACCTTCAATAGCAAACATGTTAAATACCACCCGGCATCCATCCGGCAGCAATTGAATTATCTTCACCAATTCAGAAAGATGAAAAGCTGATAAGCTTACCTCCTCGTTTTCTGGCAAATACAACTCAGTTACATCCACCATCGGAAGCAGATAAAGTTTTTGCCGTTGCGAATTCAAAGCCGTATTGATCATGATCCGAGTGATCCAAGTACCTAGTGATGCTTCCCTTCGAAAAGATTTAATCGAAATAAAAACCTTGATAAAGCCCTCTTGCAAAGCATCCTCTGCCTCTTGCGTATTTTTGGCATAGCGTTGGCAAGTCACAATCATTTTTCGGCAATAGCGCTCGTACAAAACCTGTTGAACAGTCCTGTCGCCTCTGGCGCAGCCATCAATAAGCTCTTTTTCGCTCAGCATGAACCTTATTGCAACTTAGACACGCATTTAAAACGATTGGTTGGAATACAAATTGAGTAATTATTTTCGTTTAGTTTTGAACAATGATAATTGATTTTTTACGCTTTGTCCTCTTCCCAGTGACAATCAGAATTGCACGAAGAATAGGCGGCCCCCTCACCTCCACTCACTTGTGCCACACACGCTCGGGCGGGCTATCCGTTCCAAGTCCGGCCACGCACATCCCGCTAGCGATCAGAACCAACCCACTCCGGGCTTTCCACTTCTATCCCTGGCCGTGCACCCTCCAAGCTTTTCCAATCTCTGAGTGCCGAAGTCTTTTCATAGGTTCGCTTCTCCTCTTTTTAAGTCCACAACAATCCAATGCTCAAAAGACACTTTTTCTCACCGACAATACTTACGAATCTCAAATAAAAACGGTTCGGCTCTACCCAGATCTAGGTGGTATAAAAGATTATTTGCAACCCGCTTCTGCTCCCATCCACCAACAAAACCTGATACTAGAATTTGATGACCTTCAGGACGATCGAAATAATTACTATGTAAAATTAATTCATTGCAATTATGATTGGACAAAATCCAACCTGATGGATTTAGATTTTCTTGAAAACTTTAACGAAAATCCTATAACCGATTACGCATTCAGCAACAACACCCATGCACGATATATTCACTATCGCTATCAAGTTCCTCCTGTAAAGTTGTCGGGTAATTATTTATTAATCGCTTACCGCAATGGTGAAGCTACTGACCTTATCCTTTCCAAACGAATGATGATCTTCAGCAATCAAATTGCGCTGTCGAAAGACAATCTCTTTATCGGTTCCGGCACCTTGCAAAAAGGAAAACAGCAATTCAATTTCGATATTGATTATACCGATGTTGAAATCCTCAATCCAATGGAAACCGTGCATGTCACCATTCGGCAAAACCAACGGTGGGACAATACAAAAGAAAATCTGCAGCCGAACTTCATCCGCGACACCGACAAGCAAATGGAGTATCGTTTTTTAGATGAGAGCCAACAATTTGATGGAGGCAACGAGTTTCGCTTTGTGGATTTTCGGTCCCTTAGCTACCCGGGTCAAAACACCGGAAAAATAAACCGCATGGTAAAACCCTACGAGCTCTATGGAGCCAACGATGGCTCCCGCGCTGAACAAAACTATTCCCAATACGCTGATCTAGACGGGAATTATTTAATTGAAAATTTAGACGTTGGTGAAGCTGCCATCACAGGAAACTATCTCTACGTTAATTTCAATTTAACTACACCCAAACTAACTGAAGGAGAAATTTATGTGATCGGAGCTTTCAATAACTACGAGCGTAACGAAGAAAATAAGATGACCTATAACCCGGGTGGTTTTTATGAATCCAGGCTGTTTTTAAAACAAGGAATGTACAACTATCAATATTATGTAGAATCTAAAAAGGCATCGGCCCTCTCCATTGAAGGAAGTCATTTTGAAACTGAAAATTTGTATGAAGTGATGATTTACCAACGGCCATTCAGACCAAATGCCGATTTGTTGTTGGGATATTATTTGATACCAATCAATCCGCGTTAAGCATAGGTTGCTTCCAAGTCTTGCTCTTTTTTAGATGTTCCGGCTGCGGCAACATCGAGCATTCCAAAACCTTTGTGGGAATAATACCCTAATCCATTTTCATAAATAAACTGTTGCACAGGCTGCGGTGCATACAAGGTAAACGGAAATGTGTAACCCCGCACTTCATACTTCACATCCGAATCATACAATGGATAAATGCGTGCAAATTTTTTATGCGAAGCTTGAATTCGTTCAATGTACTCTTTATCGGCCACTAATTGAAATTTATAAAAATCAGCAATCTGTTGGGTGGTAAACTTGGCGCTTAATTCCATTCGCTCGATGGTACTGTCATACAGCAAATCAGAAAATTCATCACTATCAGGAGAAATAAAACGCTTGCTGCTATCGTCATTAAAAGAAGAAGGCAACAATACGATGGGAGATATGCACAAAAATTTTACAGGGTCTCCAATAGTCACAGTCTCTTCCTTTTCTGTTGTCTCCGGCACCAACTGCAAATTGCCAATCAGTAATTCCTTTTGCTCAAACAAAACCGCGGTCAGGTAATCAAGAAATGATTGATCCGTAGCTGATAACACCAACGTAACCCTTGCCGAATAAAAGTGCAGGCCTTTTCGACTAATCTTAATCTGCCCTTTCAAACCTGAAAAATTGTATTGCGTGTAGCTATAAAATTCTGCCTTCTTGCCCGTCATCACCAACCCCTTTATTGTTTGGGCAAGCAAAAACTGGTGGTGGAACGGTACGTAGGCACCCCTGTTTTTTAAGGAAAAGACAATCCTGGTTCTCACTTGGATAATTATTATGGCTAAAAAAGTAGCTCGGCTACACTGTCCGCTTAAAAAAATCTGTTAGCGGAAAGCTAAAGTACTAAAAATCAGGCAAATCGATGTTTCTGAGCAAGGATTTTTTAGACATTGAAGCGAAAATGCATCACATCACCATCTTCTACCACATATTCCTTTCCCTCCACGGCCAGTTTTCCAGCCTCACGGCAGCCACCCTCTGTCTTATACTTCTGATAATCAGGTATTTTAATCACTTCTGCCCTAATAAAGCCCTTTTCAAAATCGGTATGAATAACCCCTGCCGCCTGCGGGGCTCTCCAGCCTTTATGTATTGTCCAGGCGCGAACCTCCTTTTCACCTGCTGTAAAATAGGTTATTAGCTCCAGCAAATCATACGCTGCCCGAATCAATCGGTTCAACCCTGATTCATTCAATCCATATTCCCCTAAAAAAACTTTGCGGTCTTCTTCACTTTCCAATTCAGCTATCTGCGCTTCGATTGCCGCACATACCATTACCACCTCTGCCCCTTCTTCTTTTACCAATTTTCTCAACTCCTCAACATAATGGTTTCCAGTAAGCACTGCCTTTTCATCTACGTTCGCTACATAAATCACCGGCTTATCGGTCAATAACAGCAAATCTTCAATGGCTTTTTTATCTTCTGCATCTACTATCAGACTACGGGCATTTTTTCCTGCCTTCAAAGTCTCTTGGTAGGCCACAAGCGTAGCAAGCTCTTTCCTAGCTTTGACGTCTCCACTCTTAGCCGTGCGCTCTACCTTACTAATTTTCTTTTCTACAGATTCTAAATCTTTCAACTGCAACTCTATATCAATGATTTCCTTATCGGAAATCGGATCTACTTTTCCCCCTACATGAATAATATTATCGTTGTCGAAGCAACGAACCACGTGAGCGATAGCATCTACCTCCCTAATATTAGCCAAAAATTGATTTCCCAACCCTTCCCCTTTGCTGGCTCCTTTTACCAAGCCGGCAATATCTACAAACTCAAATGAGGTGGGGAGTACTTTCTGCGGATTGACCAATCCTTCCAGTATTCTAAGACGCTCATCCGGAACCGAAATAACCCCAACATTTGGTTCTATGGTACAAAAAGGAAAGTTAGCCGCTTCGGCCTTATTATTAGAGATGGCGTTGAACAAGGTAGATTTACCTACATTCGGAAGCCCTACAATACCACATTTAAGTCCCATGAGTTAGCCCTCGATTTTTGATTAAGGGCGCAAAGATAGAAGGTGTGAGACAGTTTTTCACGCAAAGGGGCAAAGACAGTAAAAAAAATACTCACCCCAAAATTGCCGCTGATTCGCAGATTATGTAATTAGTAAAACCTCTTGTTGGCCTGAATCTACAGCACCCCAAAAAATTTTCAAAACTTTATACTTCCCCGAACCCTTGTCAACTACTTGAATATAGGTTTACCATTGCGCGGTTTTAATTCACGAATAAACACCAAAGCAAAGAGGTAAAACACCAATTTTAACACCCAAGTGGATTATCAATTATGCGTTTTTAGACCACAATCAAAGTTTTTGAGACTCGCTCCCAAAAAGGCGGGCTCCTCAGCCCGCCTTGATTTATTGCAGAATATTTTTAATGAGAAATGATAACCTGTTTTTGCGTTACCTCTTTTCCCATCTGTACATTTAGATAGTAAAGACCGTTCGGTAAACCTGCTGTGGAAATAGTAATCTCCTTTTCTTTTGTATGAGTGAAAAATACCTTTTCTAAATTTTTATTGAGAAGCCGGACCTGAGCCTCTTCGTTGCTGTCTTCTTCTTTTATTTTGACGGTGATGGTTTCATTGGCGGGGTTAGGGAATGCCATACGCATTTGAATGCCTCCACCTCCATCACCGGTTACATTAATGGTTAAACTTTTGGTATAACTATACCTGCAAGCATTATTGGCTCTACAATATAAGGTGAAGGTTCCGGTTTGGTTTCCTGTAGTTGCGCTAATATACGGACTGCTTGTAGTCTTCGAACCTCCATATACAATAAAACCCGGAGGAAATGTCCATGTATAAGAATCTGCATAGGGGACATAATCAACTTGATAAGATATAAAACTACCCGTGCCAACGGTAATAGGGTTTTCGCCACGAATGGTTGTCCAAATTAGAGTACTGTTATCTGCAGGCGGTGCACCAACCCAAACAGTTTTTTGCAAGCGAGCAAGATAACAGCTACTAGGCCCTACTATCGAAAGAATAACATTTACAGCTTGACTGCTCGAATTGTTAGTTGCAGAAAGGTACGCAGTTGATCCAGTACTATTTTGAATATTTACAATGTTAGCTGGTTGCACTTCCCAATTAAATGTAGCATCATTGGGCAGTTGGCTGCCATTTAAAGTAAATGAAGTATTGCTGCCAAAACAAATAAGGTTCGAGGAAGAAGAAATGGTGGGAGGCTGATAAGTAATATAAGTTTTGAAGTCTTCCATTTGCTTCCACATAATGGCCGTTTGGTGCCTTGAAAATTGGTTGAGGCAAGCACTGTTTGAGTATGACATTACATTGTGCGTTGGGGGCGTCCAAATATCTCCCCAATTGTCAGTTCGGTAATCACCGCTGGGCGGAGGTGTGAAGGTGCAACCACTTACCAAACCCGATTGCCTGGGGTCAGCATCAGTATCGCATAAAAAGTCTCCATTTATTCCGCACTTGGCCAAGCCATCTGTAGAGAAGCATCCATCATACCAATAGTTACTTTTCGCACGGCTTACCGATTCTTGGTAACACCCGTTAGAAATAGTTGCATTTGTCTCATTGAAAATAAGGGATGGTAATCTGCCCGGGTGGTGCGTGTGCAACAGGCTTAAAGTATGGCCAATCTCGTGGGCAAGCG
This sequence comes from Cytophagales bacterium, assembly GCA_043757225.1. GTDB lineage: Bacteria > Bacteroidota > Bacteroidia > Cytophagales > Cyclobacteriaceae > ELB16-189. The sequence continues at coordinate 5,702 of JAYVPS010000110.1, forward strand.
TAGCAGCATTATCAACGGCAAATCTCGGTCCACCTCTCGTGCCATCGGAATAGACCTCATGTGTTCGCACGTAAAGAGAGTATTGCGAATATGGTAAAACAGGGTAATATGGCAGGCTAGCTTTACCACCGTTATTCTCAGGGGCATTGTTGTACCTTATAAAATGCACATTGATTCCATTGCCAGCAGCGGGAATTGGGATATATCTTTTTCTAGACCATAAATCATATACCTCTGCCTGAGAAGAAATCTTGTTGTTGAAAAATTCATTACCCTCAAATTCTACAAAATTGGTATAAAACTGAATGGCCGTGCCGGCATTGCGGAAGATTTCGTTTACTCGGCAGACATAATCCCGTGCATTATTTTCATCAATAGAAGAAGTAGGATTGTTCGCACCATCCCGATAGATAAAAATGTTCAATGGTACCAAGAACATGGGCTCAAGAAATGTAGTAGTAGTTCTGGCATTTGGTGCGGGAAATGAAATGTAGGGCAAGTTGTTATAGCCTTTTTGAATGAGGTAATTTTCAAGAAATTGATTGTTGTTGTACCATGGCAAAGTAACAGCAGTGGCAGAATCCAGATTGGGGGTAGAACAAGCTGGGTCGTATTGGTCTACTTGTGCTTTTAGGTTGCTAAGAAGTAAACAGTTAAGGGCAATGGTCAATAAAAATTGCTTCATAATTTTAACTTATTTTCTAAAGTAGAAGGTAGCATATCCACTATATCTTTTATTTATGGGTTCGGTTGTATCAGTACTACTATTGAAAGAAACTGGAGGCTTTATTAGGCATTGTTTAAAGAAAATTTTAATAGTATCAATGTCATTATAGGCGGTTCGCAGATAAAATGTACGTTCTTTCAGGTTCAGCAATGCGTCAGGGTCGTTAAAGGGTACATCTATGTATGGTGTCAGGTTAGTGAAAATCCAATTATCAATGTAGTATTCATAAATTTTATCCTTTCCATAAGCAGGAGGTAGTACTTTAAAATTCTCATCCATCAACACCACACTGTCAGCATGTATCCTTGATGTTTTGGTTGTCCCAACTAAATTTTCTGATGTCACCTTATCAATGATTTTATACGGCTTCGGGCTTCTCAAGAAATTTTCAGTCCATACGTCAGGGAAATTGCAAGGGTGGTTAGATGGTTTGTGCTGATTAGGGTCACAGTTAGAGAGGGAAGAACACAACAAAACAATTAAAGCAACCGAAAAAATTTTGAGAATTGATGCTTTCATAGTAATTGATTTTTGATTGTTGAGTAGTGTTTATTTCCTAAAGTAAAAACCTGCTCCTCCTTGGCTCGGGTCGTTTTCCGGTTTATCAGTATTAAGATTATTGAACAGAACTGGCGGCTTGATCAGGCATTGTTTAAAGGATATCTTTATTGTGTCGATATCATTGTATGCAATGCGTAAGTAAAATGTTCTCTCTTTTAGCTTCAGCAAGGCATCAGGGTCATTAAAGGGTACATCGATATATGGTGTCAGGTTAGTGAAAATCCAACCGTCAATGTAATATTCATAAATTTTATTTTTTCCATAAGCTGGGGGTATAACTTTAAAATTTGAGTCCATCATAGCCCAAAATTTATTGGCAGTGAAAATTTTGCTTGAGCAAATTATAGCATTCTTTTGCCTAAAGTCAACGTGGTTTTTCCCGTATTTTCTAAAAAATC
>JAYVPS010000111.1:0-7327 GCA_043757225.1 Cytophagales bacterium
CCCACATTCCGAACATCATTATTATTACTACAGTCATTTATTCTTTGGCTTTTTAATGCGCAGCCAAACAACTTACTCCCCAACTTTTAATACTGACCCAAACAAAAGCCTCTTATTCCGTTTTGTTTGATGACGGGTTAAAAATTATGAGGAGTTACAAAGTAGCATATGAAGTAAATACCGTCACTATAGAAAAGTACAAAGGATACGGGATTGATTTTGCAGTCGTGAACGGAAACAATGGTGCCAATTTGCCTGTACCTGCGGTGTATGTTATCAGCCAAGACGGAAAAATAATTTACCGTCTTTTTGATCCTGATTATCGCAAGCGACCCAGTGTAAAGGAGATTGCCAGTCATTTATAAAACCGGGCTGCATTTCAACAAAAGAGATGTTTGGCGGCTACCAACGTCTCCTGCTTTTATAATATAAAGAGAGAAGATATTATGCCCTCGCAGCCAAAATCAATTCAATATCTTTGTGCTTCATATTAAACTTACGCGCTAACGATTCGTTGGTGAGATGACCTTTGTAGGTATAAACTCCTTTCATAAACCACTTGTGGGCGAAGATCATTTCCTCTACCCCGCCCTCTTCGGCTGCACGCAAAATAGTAGGCGTAAAAATATTACTCAAAGCAGTAGTGGCTGTGTTAGCCACGCGCGATGCAACGTTCGGTACACAATAATGGATTACATCATACTTACGAAAAACAGGTTTTGCATGGGTGGTGATTTCAGAAGTCGCCACACAGCCACCTTGATCTATGCTTAAATCAATTATTAACGAGTCGGATTTCATGTTACTAACCATTTCTTCGGAAACTACGTGGCGAACGCGACCTTTCTCGGCCCTTAGCGCACCAATCACTACATCGGCATTTTTCAAACACTCACTGAGTGTAACAGTGTCGATGGTGGAAGTATAAAACTGAAGGCCAAGCGTGTGCTTGATTCTTCTTAGTTTATACAGATGATTATCAAATACCTGTATCTCAGCTCCTAAACTTAATGCAGCCCGCGCACTGTATTCTGCTACTGTACCCGCTCCGATAATCACTACTTTGGTTGGTGGCACCCCAGTAATGCCTCCTAAAATAATACCTTTGCCATTTTTAACAGTGCTTAAATATTCTGCAGCAATCAACATTACTGTGCTGCCTGCAATTTCACTCATGGCTCTTACAATGGGCATACTGCCTACTTTGTCTTCAATAAACTCATATGCCAAAGCTGTGACTCTTTTCTTCAATAAAGCTTGCACACGTTCCACACTTAAGTAGCCCATTTGCAAGGCGGAAATTAAGGTCTGACCCGGGCGAAAATATTCCATCTCTTCAATGGTGGGTGGCTCAATTTTTAAGATGAAATCAGCCTTGTAAACTTCTTGAGCAGAATAGGCAATCTTGGCACCTGCTTCACTGTACTGTTTGTCAGAAAATTTAGAACCCTCACCTGCTTTTGTTTCCACCAATACTTCGTGGCCATGGTTCACTAATAAAGCAACAGCATCAGGAGTTAAACTAATCCGATTCTCTTGAAATGAAGTCTCTTTGGGAAGGCCTATGAAAAAAGAGCTCTTCCCCTTTTTCACTCTCAATATTTCTTCTTGCGGGTAAAGGCTGGATTTCGCAAGTGCCTCGAATCCCGTTTTCTTTTTTTCAGTACCTGGCATAGCTTATGACCCTTGAATGGGCATCGTTTATTTCCAACTTGATTTTTAAATAATGTTCGGGAATGAGTGAAGGAATTTTTTCAGGCCATTCTACCAAACATAAATTTCCCGATTCGAAATATTCGTTCACACCAATGTCATATGCTTCAGATTCATTTTTGATCCTGTAAAAATCAAAATGATAAACGAGTTTATCCAAATTAGTTTTATATTCATTTATGATAGGGTACGTGGGGCTGGCAATAGTCTCGGCAATTTCCAATTGTTTACCAATTGCCTTTACCAAAGTTGTCTTGCCACTGCCCATCTCACCCTCCAATAAACAAACGGAAAGACCTTCCAATTCTTGGATCAATTCTCTTGATAGGGCATCTAACTCCGTAAGCTGATAAATCTTTCCAACCATTGGGCAACTCAACATCAGGCATTTTTCGAAGATAATGAAATTATCGGTATAATCATCTCTTCTAAACTGACACCACCATGCTGAAAGGTGTCTTTATAAAAATTAACGTAGTAATTGTAATTGTTCGGATAAGCAAAGAATTGGTCTTCGATGGCAAACACATACGAGGTTGAAACATTATTCTTAGGTAAAAATAATTTCTCCGGCTTCGTTGAATGCATTACTTTGTCGCCTTCGAAATTAAGATTTTTTCCTTGCTTGTAGCGAAGGTTCGCGTTCACGCTTTTATCACCAATAATCTTAAATGGCCGCTTCACTCGTATTGTTCCGTGGTCAGTTGTAATGATCATCTTTACTTTTTTCTCAGATATCTTTTTAAGGATATCAAATAAAGGAGAATAAGTAAACCATGATTTGGTAATCGAACGATAGGCCGCTTCATCGGGAGCTAACTCCCTAATCATCGCCATGTCAGTGCGCGCATGCGAAAGCATGTCTACAAAATTATAGACAATCACATTCAAGCTATTGCCAAACAATGTATTTATCGAATCGACCAAATCGCGACCTTCTTCCAGTTTTTTAATTTTATTGTAAGAGAACTTAACGTTTAGGTTATTGCGTTTGAGCTGCCTTGCCAAAAATTCATCTTCAAAGTTATTCTTCGAGTCATCTTCGTCTTCACCTACCCACAAATCGGGGTGCGTTTTCACCATGTCCGATGGCAACATGCCTGAGAAAATTGAATTTCTAGCATAAGCGGTCGTGGTGGGTAATATCGAATAATAGGTCTCTTCCCTATCGACAGTAAAAAACTCAGCGATCAGTGGCTCAATTACTTTCCACTGATCGAATCGGAGGTTATCAATCAAAATAAAAAAAAAGGGAACGGTTGTGGAAAGCTCAGGGAAAACTTTCTTCTTCATCAATTGATGAGAGAACATTGGTTTTTCTGCTTTTGGATCATTGAGCCAACTTTCATAGTTACGTTTGATGAAGCGGCAAAAATTAGTATTCGCCTCTACCTTTTGTGAGTCAAGAATGTCAGCCATATCTTGATTATCAGCTCCATCTTGTTGCAACTCCAATTCCCAAAACACCAGCTTCTTGTACAACTCTGCCCACTGCTCGTGGTTCATATTGTCTTCAAAGGCCATGCTTATCTTCCTAAACTCTTGCTGATAGCTTAAATTGGTTTTCTCAATTACTAACCTTTTGTTGTCCAAAATCTTTTTGATTGCCAACAAAATTTGACTGGGTTTGATTGGCTTAATCAGGTAATCATCAATCTTTCCTCCAAGAGCGTCTTCCATAATCTGCTCTTCTTCGTTTTTAGTAATCATCACCACCGGGAGGGTTGGCTTGTTAGCCTTTATTTGGCTCAGTGCCTCCAACCCGGACATGCCGGGCATGTGCTCATCTAAAAAAACAATATCAAAATGCTTAGCCTCCGCCAATTCTACCGCCTCCGAGCCATTGTTAACAGGGGTAATATCATACCCCCTCTGCTCAAGGAAAAGAATATGAGGCTTTAACAAATCAATCTCATCATCTGCCCAAAGAATAGTATACCTTTGCATGAACCAAATTTTTTCCTAATCTACGTCATTAGTTTCAGATTTCAGATTCCAACCTTTAAAAGAACTCGTGAACAAAAAGAAAATAATTAATGATCCTGTCTACGGATTTATTTCAATCCGCAGCGAACTGATTTTTGACCTGATTCAACACCCCTACTTTCAGCGGCTTCGTTACATTAAGCAACTTGGTCTGGCTGAATTAGTTTATCCTGGCGCGCAGCACACACGCTTCCATCACGCTATCGGAGCCATGCACCTGATGGGTAGAGCGTTGGAGAATTTACGAAACAAAGGCATTGATATTTCAGAAAAGGAATTTGAGTCCGCTCAAATTGCAATTTTACTTCACGACATTGGTCATGGTCCACTTTCGCACACGCTAGAAGAAACCTTGTTATCTGGCGTTAATCACGAAAGCCTCTCCTACTTGTTCATGAAAGCGCTAAACAAAGAATTTGGAGGAGCGTTGGAGATGGTACTACAATTTTTTAGAAATAGTTATCCTCGGAAATTCTTCAATCAGTTAATCAGTAGTCAATTGGATATTGACAGGCTTGATTATTTGAAACGCGACAGCTTTTTTACAGGTGTAATGGAAGGCACAGTAGGGGTCGATCGGATCATTGCCTTGTTAAATGTGGTTGACGATCAATTGGTAGTAGAAGAAAAAGGAATCTTCAGCATAGAAAGTTTTTTACACGCCCGTAGGCTAATGTATTGGCAAGTATATTTGCATAAGACTTCGGTAAGTGCCGAGCGAATGTTGGTAAACATTATTAAACGTGCCCAATATCTTTTTGACGCTGGTGAGGATTTAATGGCTAGTGAAGCGTTGAAAGTTTTCCTCAAGCAACACCCTACCATTAGTGAGTTTACGGATAGCAGTCGATTGTTAGATACGTTTGGCCAATTAGACGACAATGATATTTGGGGCGCTATCAAATTGTGGCGTGACCATCGGGACGAAATACTTTCGGGCTTGTGTAATCGCCTGCTGATGCGTGAACTTTTCCAAATCAATCTTACCATAGAGCCCATCCGCAAAAGCGAAATAGAAAAAGTGAGAGAACAGATACACAAGGCTTTTGGGATATTGAGGAAAGACGCTAACTATTTATTCTCGCACGGCTCCGTGAGCAACGAAGCATACGTAACAGGCGGCAAGCCTATCAACGTACTCACCAAATCTGGACTGGTGGTGGATATTGCTCAAGCTTCTGATTTGCCAAGCATTAAAGCCATTAGTAAAATCGTAGAGAAAAATTATTTATGCTGGCCTAAAAATATATCTTTGTAAGATAAGCATTTACTTGGGAAGGCATATATTCCCAACCAATGTCCAAATTTGATAGCCTATGGAATTTACCATTTCGCAGATTGCAACTATGTTGGGGGGTGAAGTGAGTGGCAACGGCAATGAAAAAATCAACATGTTGGCAAAAATTCAAGATGCCAAAAAGGGTCAGATTGCTTTTTTATCGAATCCAAAATACGAACATTTTATATACACTACCCAAGCGAGTGCAGTAATTGTAAAGAAAGACTTTCAAGCAAAAAAAGAAATTTCTTCTTCTCTCATTTTAGTGGATGACCCTTATAGCAGCTTCACCATTTTGCTGGAAGAATATCATAAGCTCATCAGCTTTCAAAAAACAGGAATAGAGCAGCCTTGCTTTATTGGCACCAACTCCTTAGCAGGTAAAAACAACTATCGAGGAGCATTCTCCTATATCGGCAATGATTGTAAAATTGGCGAGAACGTAAAAATTTATCCTCATGTGTACGTAGGTGATGATGTGGTTATTGGAGACAATACGATTCTACACCCTAATGTAAAACTCTACGCAGGCACAAAAATTGGAAATAATTGCGTTATCCATGCAGGTACTGTTATTGGTAGTGATGGCTTCGGGTTTGCCCCACAAGCTGACGGCACCTACAAAACTATCCCGCAGCTTGGCAATGTAATTATTGAAGATAATGTGACGATTGGTTCTAATACCGTAATTGATTGCGCTACATTATTTGGAGACGCTACGATCATTCGTAGCGGTGTTAAGCTTGACAACCTGATACAAATTGCCCACAACGTTGAGATTGGAAAAAATACCGTGATTGCTGCTCAAGCTGGAATTTCAGGCTCTACAACTTTGGGCGAGAATTGTATTATTGGAGGGCAAGCTGGAATAGCCGGGCATTTGGTAATTGCCAATAATACTGGTATTGGCGCCCAATCAGGGATATCCAAATCGATGAAGGAAGAAGGGCAACGGCTAATGGGCTCTCCAGCCATTGATCTTAAGGAATACTATCGTTCCTATGCAGTCTTCAAACAACTTCCCGACCTTAACCATCGCCTTCTTGAACTACAGACTAAAATTGGAAGTTTAGAGGACTTATCGGTTGAATCGAACGAAAAATCCAGCTAATTAAGCTCAAAGCAATCACCTCTTAGGCATTTAGGCACAACTATTGATTTTCCCGGCCTGCTTTTTTTGTTTTTTTGAATATCCACAAAATCTGGGTTAAATTTGCGCACTTTTATAAAATGCTAAATCATAAGCAGCAAACCATTAAGAAATCGGTCACTATTTCAGGGGTGGGACTTCACACAGGAGTACAAACCAATATGACCTTTGTCCCCGCTAAACCCAATCACGGCATAAAGTTCCAACGAATTGACCTGCCCGGCTCTCCCATTGTTGATGCCGATTGTGATCGCGTGGTGGATGTTTCGAGGGGGACAACTATTGAACAAAGTGGCGCTCGCATAAGCACAATCGAGCATACATTGGCCGCTTTGGTCGGGCTTGAAATCGATAACGTACTGATCCAGTTGGATGGCCCTGAGCCTCCTATTATGGACGGAAGCTCCATTCAATTTGTGAATGTCTTAAAAGAAGCTGAAGCAGAAGATCAAAACGCTTTGCGCGATTTTTTTGAAGTTCAAGACTCAATCTTCTATAGAGAAGCTTCCCGCAATGTTGAAATTGCTGCACTGCCACTCGATGATTACCGCGTAACCGTGATGGTCGATTATAACTCCCCTGTGTTGGGAAGTCAGCACGCTTCTATCACCAGCATTCAACAATTTGAAAAAGAAATTGCTTCATGCCGAACCTTCTGCTTTCTGCACGAACTGGAGATGTTGTACAAAAACAACCTTATCAAAGGCGGTGACCTTAACAATGCGATCGTAATTGTAGATCGCGTAGTGGAGCCCGATGAGTTGGACAATATCGCCAAGATGCTTAACAAGCCCAAGGTTGAGGTAAAAAAAGAAGGCATCTTAAACAATGTGGAGCTTCGCTATAACAACGAGCCAGCCCGGCATAAACTATTGGATATTATGGGTGATTTAGCGTTGGCTGGACGTCCATTAAAAGCTCAGATTTTGGCAGCAAGGCCAGGCCACGCAGCTAATGTAGCCTTCGCCAAAAAACTTAAGAAACATATGCAGGAGGCAAATAAAAAGGGTGTACCAAAATACAACCCTTCTCTTCCTGCTGTCATGGATATTAATAGAATCACCGCGACCCTTCCACACCGCTATCCTTTTTTGCTTATCGATAAAATAATTTACTTAGATAAAGAGCGGGTGATTGGGGTTAAGAACGTAACCATAAACGAACCCTTTTTTCAAGGCCACTACCCCGGAAACCCTGTA
>JAYVPS010000112.1:0-2007 GCA_043757225.1 Cytophagales bacterium
AACTGAACTTATTTGGAGTTATCCATATTTCAACATCTTGTTTGTAAAAACATTTATTTAGTCTATTCCTGTTTACTCCCCAGCTTTTGAATGTGATCCAGGATTTGGATCAAGTTGGTTTTCCGCAATTGGCTTAGTCTAAAGGATTTCAACTCTTTTAAAAGCCCCTTAATCGGTGAATTCCTATCCGCTTGAAAATTCTGGCAAGAAATAAAAAAAAACTCCTAGCAATTTTGAGAGGAGGATTGTGGCCCCGGCAGGAATCGAACCTGCATCTTCAGAATCGGAATCTGAAATTCTATCCATTGAAATACGGAGCCAAATAGATGCGCAAAAATAGCGAAAAGCCGAAGAGCTGAAAAACTAATTTTCCATTAACCTGTAGCACCTGCCAGTAGGTAAAGAACCGCCATCCGAACGGCCACCCCATTTTCCACTTGCTCTAAGATAATGGAATGATGAGAGTCTGCGGCTTCGCTGGTTAATTCTACGCCACGGTTAATGGGCCCGGGGTGCATGAGTACAATATCTTTTTTTAAATCGTCTAACATCTTTTTTGTAATTCCATAATAGAGGGAATACTCTCGCAACGAAGGAAAGTATTTGATCTGCTGCCTCTCTAGCTGTATGCGAAGCACATTGGCCACATCACACCATTCCAATGCCTTCTTAACATCCAATTCAATTTTTACACCAAGTGAAGAAATAAACTTTGGCAATAATGTAGGCGGAGCGCAAACCATTATCTCGGCACCCAATTTTTTTAGGGCAAAAATATTGGAGAGTGCTACACGCGAGTGGAGGATGTCTCCAATAATTGCTACTTTTTTTCCAGCAACCGATCCAAATTTTTCGTGAATTGAAAAGGTATCGAGTAAGGCTTGCGTTGGATGTTCGTGAGTTCCATCTCCGGCATTAACAATATTAGCTTTAATGTGTTTTGCTAAAAAGTGGGGGGCCCCTGCGCTGGCGTGCCGAATCACTACCATATCCACCTTCATAGCTAAAATATTGTGGACTGTATCCAACAATGTTTCACCCTTTTTTACAGAGCTATTGGAAGCTGAAAAATTGACTACATCGGCTGAAAGCCGCTTCTCTGCCAGCTCAAAAGAAAGACGTGTTCGTGTTGAGTTTTCAAAAAAGATATTGGCGATAGTAACATCCCGTAGCGAAGGGACTTTTTTAATAGGACGATTGATGACTTCCTTAAAATTATTGGCCGTTTCAAAAATAAGTTCTATGTCTTCACTGGTAAGGTCTTTAATTCCAAGCAGGTGCCGTTGACTAAGCTTTGACATAATTATAGTTATTCCTTATTGATCAACCAGATTTTATTTTGTTTGTGTCCTTGAGCCTCTAACTCTACTAAGACTCGCTGTGTGTCCATCGTATCTACATATTTGCCAACGTAATCTGCAGAAATCGGTAGATCACGGGTTGCTTTTCTGTCAACAAGTACCAAAAGCTCCACCTTTGAAGGTCTACCAAAAGCTATCATGGCATCCAATGCCGCCCTTACAGTGCGGCCTGTAAAGAGCACATCATCAATTAGAATTACATTCTTACCCTCGATCACAAAGGGTACACGGGTTTCACTTGCCTTAGCCGGAATTTCTCTTCTACGAAAATCATCCCGATGAAAAGTGGTGTCCAAATAGCCCAATGGAATCTCTTTTTTTACAAGCTTTTGCAACTTTTGATGAATGAGTTCAGCCAAAAAAATACCCCGAGGTTGCATACCAAGAATAACGGTATCTAAAAATTGATCATGAACTTCAATAAGCTGCTGGCAAAGGCGATTGAGGGTGATGTCGAGAAGGTGCGAATCTAGAACTAGTTTTTTCTGCATACGCCAGCGCGAAGGTAAAGAAAAAGAACGATTTAGGAAGCATGAGTGCCTATTTATACAGGGAAATCGCTTTTAACAATTTAGCACTAAACTTCTGTATTCATCATTGAGTGCAGCGGTTAATCGTTTTGATGGTTTTGACATTTTGGTTGATT